>CAYMYT010000033.1:0-5498 GCA_964394755.1 uncultured archaeon | reverse complement strand
ACAGAAACCTCTGAAGAGGTTTCTGAGATTATAAAAATGTTTGAAATATAAACATTTTTTGATAATAATCTTCCAAGGAATTGATAATTATAACATGAATAATGAACGACAAGCGGGGGTACCCAAGTCTGGCCAAAGGGGCTAGTTTGAGGGGCTAGTGGTTTAGTACCTGCGCGAGTTCAAATCTCGTCCCCCGCATATACGTTATTAAATCCTAAACCACTGCAATGCCGGAACCCTGCTTATCGCCAAAAATAGGTATGAGGCTGCCACCACATGTACAGTAGCCTGCCAACAGAAGTTGTGTATAGTTTTTTCCGCAGAGATTGCATTCAAAATGATCGTAGTCATTAAGTATCTGGCCTGCATCTAATTTCTTTTTTGCACTGGTAGTAACAAGATTTCTAAGACTAAGTTGCTTTCCATTCCCCAGTACTTCAGATCTATCAGCACCAAGCGCATCCATTATTCTTTCTAGTGGTGGAAACAATTGACTTTGTATATAGTAATCAAAGTCTAGTTGCATTTTATTCTCTATGGCATACGTTGGGTCTTCGGCACGCTTAGAAAGCATTTCATTACCTTTTATTATTACGAAGCCTATCCTGTCACCAACACTTGGAGCTTTTTGTATATCTCTTTTGCGAACTTTTTTTGCGAGTTCTATATGTGGCTGAACCCCTGCATAACTATCAATGCTTTTTGTTATGCCTTTCACCACCACGAACTTTTCGATTGGTATTTCTCCTGCTTTTATATTCTGAAGAACTTCTCTTATTGTTGTCATTGCTTTTTCTGTGTTGCCTTCTTTTAATATTATATTTAGTACGTTAAGCATAACCTCTCCAACAAGAGGACACCAATCCCTTCTTACAGTTTCTATACCTTTCATCTCGAGTTCGTCACTCCACTTACCATCATACCATTCAAATTTCCAACCTGCATACCGCTTCTTAGTTAAAATTATAAGTGTTTTATATATTTTTTCGAATGCAAGTTCTAGACCGACATTTTCTGTTACTGTTTTCGAGATGTTCTCAGCAAGTTCCCTAGTGACGTCTAGGTCTGTTGTCTTTGTTTCGAGAAATAGGCTATCTGTGTCGCCGTATATCACATCAACATCAAAATTATTTTCAGCTTGTGCTTTTGCATTCTCTATGTTTTGGCGACCGTATGCTGTAATTGACGCTGCCACATCGATTACATATAATCGAGCTTTAATGTACCCAGTATACCCATAGAATGAATTGGAGAGATCTTTTATTGCGAGTTGTTTTGCATTTAGTATTTTGCGTTCATCTGCTTTTGCTGTTTTCATCAATTTCTTTACATCTGCTCTTGTCTGGACCAGTTGTCTTAATATTTTGGGAACTACACCTTCTTGTATTGTTTTATCTACAAATTTTACTCCATTAGGTGATGTTGTATACTTGATATCGTCCATATCTGATTTCAACAATGTGTCTGGTGATATGTTATATTTTTTTATTATGTTTGGGTATAGAGACTTGAAGTCTAATACTATGACACAGTTCTTATGAAGTCCTTTCTTCGGTTCAAGAACCACTGCTCCTTTTAGTCCGTGCTTGTCACGTTCTTTAGAACGGTTCTCAGACTCTTTATTACTAGGTTTTAGTGGCATAACAAAACCGTACCTTCTAAATTCGTGAAGTACCATACAGTCTATGCGCATTGTTTGCCCGCCGAAACAATCTTGTAGAAGCAGACCTGAAATTTTGGCTATTTCAACAAATTTAGCAAGTAATTCTTTTTCTAAAACTAACTTTAGAGAAAGTACAGCATCCCTACGTGCATATTCTACAAATCGTTTTAGATCTGCACTGTTGCCGCGCCACAACTTATGCATTTCTCCATATTCGACACCATACTTTTCTTGCCCGAGTAATGCTTTTGCAACTGTTCCTAAGTCATACCTTTGAAATTTAAGCCACGGATCCTTTTTTAGAATTATATATGGGTCTGCTACAATGCGACCTGGTATTCTGACTGTATGGTATAATCCAGTATTTTCTACAAAACATGGCTTATCATTACTGCGTCCGAAAAACGGACTAAGTTTATTTTTCTCGAGTCTTGTTAAAATATAGGGGAAGTCGAACGCGTTAATGTTGTAACCTGTAATTACGTCTGGATCATATTGGTCTATAACATCCAGGAATCCTTTGAGCATGTCTGCTTCGTTTGTGAATCCTTGCACTGAATTTCCTGAAGTATGCTTTGCCACCAATACTAAATCTTTTTTTCCTTTGTACGGCGAACTAAATGCTAATGATATCATGACTATAGGATCTTTCTTTGCGTCTGGTGCTATCCCGCTCTCAGCAACACACTCTATATCAATTGCGAGGTGGCGCATTTCACTGTTTTTTTGTTTCTGTATTGGTTCAAGATCCTTTACTCTATATGTTAATACTTTTGTTGTTTTGGTTTGAGTACGTTCACCATCGAATTCAATCCATTGCATACCATGTATGTTGTGATCTACCATGAATCTATATTTGAACATTACGTCTGCTTCATAAACTTCGGAAGCTATTTTTTCCTCTAGAAACTTTTCTTTTAGCTTAGGTATGTCTTGCGGATTTGATGTCGTGATTTTAAACAATTTTATTGGCTTCTCATAAGATAGTGGAACACGCTTTTCTGTTTCTTCAATACTTTTTATTGACATTATTTTGGTTGGTGCTTCGAGAAGTCTACCAATATTTTCGCCAGCTTTTATGTAAAAGTACGGGAAAAAATTGTCCACTACAAGACAAATTGTGTTATTTGTGTCTGTTTTCCCGAATAGTCTTATTATTGGTTTGTTGCCGTTCATCCCGTAATCAGCAGTAAGTACCTGCATCTGCATCTGCATCTGACCGCCTCCACTTGACAAAAGTTGCTTCCCTTGAATCAAAATATACTACCACTGGTTTAAATGTTGTGAGTAGTGATCCTGAACTTATTGTAGTTATACTCTTATAGTTGGATATCATTGGTTCTGTGTCGCCACAATGTACTATATCAGGCACTTCACCAAGTACTAAATCTGCCAATACATTTTTCCCTCGGGATATATACCTCTTTCTTAGCATTGTCTGTTTGAACTCGTGCACTAGAAGTATTTTTACACCATTGAGTTCCACCATACTTGGGTTGCTTAATGGTATAATATTATGTTCTACGTAATTGTCTGCTGATATTTTTTTATCTGGTATAATGAATACTGTTTTGTCTTGGCAGTAATTTTGTATAATTTTAGAGAATTCTTCTTTGTTATCTATACCGCCTGCTACAAAGAGATATTTTATATCAGACATTTCTAACCATTTGAAAAAATTTCGTATGTCTTCTGTTGGTGCTTCATCTAGATGCAGGTCTGAGATAAAGCATGCTTTACCATGTCCTGTGGTAGGTTGTTTTAGTGGTACATCTGGGTATACCACTTCTTTGTATACTGGAGTAGTGCCATCTATTGCGATTTTCATTGCTATAACATCGTCAGCTTCAGCTCCAATGTCTTCTGTTAGTCTTATAGATATACTTCCTGTTTGGTCTTCTATCTCTATCGAATTATTTGAAACATTCTTTACTAAACCGACAATCCATGCATCGCCTGATTTTGGTATTTTATTAATAGAAATCAAGTCTTTCTTTAATTTTGCTGTTAGTATTTCTTTTAGTTTTTGATATCTTGTTTGGTACTCTTTAGCTAGATCTTCTGTAGAGATATTCCTTGTAGTGATATTTTTTAGAATTTTTATTTCTTGGTTGAAATCATCTTGTGTTAGTACCAGCTTGTTTTGATTTTTGATTATATAATCTTCTCCACATGTTTCCAGTAGTTCTAGGGCATTTTGTGTAAGTAAGTGCTTATTCTCTATGAATCTAAGTACTATTTCTTCTTTTTGCATACCCACCCCAACAAAGCTTTTAGATAACCACACCCCAAAAAGCTTTTAGATATTATAACCATAACCAATTACTAAAAATTACTAAAGTAAAACTAACCGAAAATTTCGTTTAGGAATTTTTCAGTGCGCTCCAATATGTTATTCTCTATCAACAAAACTATTTCCCTACTTCTACCATAACGGCCATTCGAAACAACTGATGTGCTTACTATGCCTATACTATTAAGTTCTGTTATGAGATCACTAACCCTTCGTTGTGTTAATGATTTTAGTGTGTTCTTCGCGCAGACTCCTTTATAATATTCGTAGACCTCACCTGTAAGGACACGGCTGTCTACCCAATTTTGGCTGCCTGTATTGATTTTTGCTCTCAGTTTTATTATTGAGTAGAGTAATGCTTGTGTATGTTTTGGTTGAGATTTCACTGCTTCCGCAACTCTGTCAATATTCATTTTTTCGTGCGCAAGTTCAAAATGTTGTTCTGTTATTTTATCTAGGCATAGTCTGTCTGTTATTTCTGCTGCGATTCTCAATAGGTCTATGGCTTTGCGTGCATCACCGTGTTCTTGGGCAGCTGCAGCTGCACATTTTGCTACGATTTCTGGAGCAATAGAAGATGGGTTTAAGCCGAGCTGCACTCTTTCGTTTAAAATATCGTATAATTGACGTGCGTCGTATGGTTTGAATATAATTTCTTCTTCGCTGAGTGAAGAACATACTCTAGAATCTAAATGGTTCTTGAAGGTGATATCATTGGTAATCCCTATCAATATTATACCATTAGCTGTTTCTGTTCTTGATATGTTGTATAGAAATTCATTCCCTGAGTGATTGAATAATGCATCGATTTCATCTAGTACAAGAATAATATTTTGTCCTTCCACGACTTCAAAGAACTTTTTATACAGTACTGATGTTGGGAGACCTGTTTCAGGTACCCACACACCCAATTCTTTGAGTATTTGTGCTAATAGGCGATATTCGGTGTCACTGACTTTTTTTAGCTTGCAGTTCATATATATTGTTTTGATGTTGGATGCTTCACCCAACTGGTTCAAAACGAATTTTGTTGATATTGTCTTGCCTGTACCAACATTTCCGTATATGAAAATGTTGCTTGGTTTATAACCTTTTAGTATGGGTAATAGGATATCTCTAAGTTGTGTTATTTCCTGATCCCTATGAAGAAGACGATTTGGTATATAGTTTGATGATAGAACTTTTTTATCGATAAAAACGCTCGAAGCATTCTTATAATTTGAAAATATATTCTCTCGGAATTTTAGTACTTTTTCCATCAATACACCCCACACACCCACTAAACTGTTTGTCTTCCCGCCCTGGAAGATATGGTTAAAAATACACTATAAAACTACCCACTAAACTACCTCTATTTCCGGTACAGTATATATAGTTTTTCCATGTGAAAAATAGGTATTGTAAAATATATGTTTATTTCTCTCTCCTACATTTCATGTGGAGGTGTGATAGTGGGTGGTGTTTTTGTTGTTAAGTACTTCCATTGGAAATGGTGGAGTTTATTTACTAGGGTATATTTGTTAGAGAAGCTGAAGGTATATA
>CAYMYT010000032.1:5157-8676 GCA_964394755.1 uncultured archaeon | reverse complement strand
AAGAATGCTGAGATCTTTAAAGAGATGTGGCCTGCAGAGCTAAATATAGAAGGCCCTGATCAGATACGAGGATGGTGGAATTCACAACTAATTACCAGTGTAATAACATTTGATAAAGCACCTTTCAAAAAAGTATTGTTGCATGGGTTTGTGCTTGATGCTCATGGCGCCAAAATGTCGAAGTCTAAGGGAAATGTTGTAGCACCAGAAGATGTTATAAATAAGTATGGAAGGGATGTACTTAGATTTTATCTTACTTCATCGCCTGCATGGAATGACTTTCTATTCAATTGGAATGATTGTGATGCAGCAGCACGATTTTTTACAGTAGCCAAGAATACATTCAATTTTGTGAAGATCTATGCATCTTCGTTTGATGGAAGCGTAAGAGTTCGAACAAAAGATCTTAAGATAGAAGATAAGTGGATACTATCAAAACTTTACATATTAACAAAGGAGTGTACAAAAAGCTACAAAAACTATGAGGTTCATAAGGCCTCACAGCTACTTAGCGAATTCATTCTGAATGATTTTTCAAGATGGTACATCAAGTTAGTCCGTGATAGAGTCTGGCCTGCTTACGAAGGACCAGATAAGAAAGCTGCAAAATATACCTTAGTTTTAGTTACAAAAACAGTTGCAAAACTGCTTGCACCGATATGCCCTTACTTATCCGAGTATGTGTGGCAGAATGTTATTAGCTCAAAAGATTCAGTACATCTTGAAGGATGGCCTAAGGCAGTAAAAGTAAAATCAGCCGAAATTGAAAATATTGAGAAGGAAATGGAAATTGTAAAGCAGATAGTTGAACAAGGACTTGCATTAAGGCATGATTCGAAGATTAAAGCTAGATGGCCATTAAAAGAAATTGCTGTGCGTGGGGTAGATAACTCTTTCGTTGATAGGTTTTCAGATGTAATAACATTTATGACCAATGTGAAGACCTTAACCTGGATGGAAGGAAATGAATTGAAAATCGAGCTTGATACAGAACTTACACCAGAACTTAAGAAAGAGGCTATGATTAGGGAAATTACAAGAAAGATACAAGATATGCGAAAGCGTGGTGGTTTAGTTGTCAGTGATAGAATATCTGCAAAGATTTACTGTTCTGGTGAAGAATTTCCAGTTGACATGATATTGAAAGAAGTGGGCGCTGACAAAATAGAATTTGGACAAAATGATGGTGAAAACATAGAATTTGATGGACTTAAGATAAGTGTTAAGATCCAGAAATTGTAGACGCTTTGAGTAAATCATAGTAAATAAACTGAAAATTGACCGAATTATCCGTATTTATCCTTTTTACCAAAGTTATTGGTCATATGCAACCCCAAGAATTCCTAGATAAAATAAAACCATCAGACGAGATAGTGATAGTCTTCAATAATGATGGTGATGGTATTGCCAGCTGTTCACTTGTTATGAAATTTCTTGAAAAAACTGGAAGAAAAAAGCCTTACATAATATCGCAGCCAATGCCACCTGATAAAAATCTTATTAAGAGGATACAGCTTTCACTTCCAAACAAAATCATTTTTTTGGATATGGCAATGGATCAGCATGATACTGTGATAAAGAAACTTACAGGAATTTCTGATATTCTTATAATTGACCACCATGAAATATCAAAGGATCTCAATAAAGGAAATGTTGTATACTATAATCCACGATCAGTAAGAAAAGATATATACCAGAGTACAAGCTATTGTGCCTACAAAATATGCTCCTCTATGATTAATATGGAAGATTATATGTGGATTGCTGCTTTTGGGATGGTTTCTGATTACGATCTTAATGACTCACAGGATGTTGTTTCTGATGTTAGAAAGAAATATAAAGTGGATAAGCTCTACGAATCAATATTTGGAAGAATATCTGACATGATATACTCTGTCAGCGCAACAAATGCTATGCAATGTGAAGAGATCGTTGAAACTATCATGAAAATAGAGGATCCTAATGGTGTTTTTCGTGTTGAAAAATTTGTACAATCGTATAATGACGTCCAGAATGAAATTACATCGATACTTAAGGATGCTGAATCTGCAGAAAAAATAAATAAGATAATCTTCTATAAAATAAAATCGAAGTATGGATTATCTTCTGTTATTGCAACAAAACTAGTTGAGAAATGGCCTGATCATACTATAATCATCTATAGACAAAAGGATAGTGTAATAAAAATATCTGCACGATCTAACGTAGTTAACATAGCACAAGGACTGCAGAGGGCTGCAGAAGGTATGAAAGCTTCAGCAGGCGGGCATGAACGAGCTGCTGGTGCAACTTTTCCAAGCAATAAACTGGATGTTTTCAAAGCCAAATTAGTTGAGGCAATTTCTTGATTCTATAATACATTAGCGAACCAATACGATCATTGAATGCTTCTCCTCATATGGTTCGAGATCGATATTTTCTAATAATCTAAAATTTGCTTTCTCTAATTTCTCAATAGCTTCTTTGTAGACCTGACTAGGAGATTTCACAACATCTATACTCTGTGATTTAACTGCTATTACTAAGTATCCGTCTTTTTTAAGAAAGATGTCAGATAAACGAATTGCAATTTCAATTTCCTGGGGGTCTGCCATATCCACATATATGCAGTCACATTCTTCTACCCAGAAATAATCTTTTGTTTTGCGTGCATCCGCAAATATCGGCGCAATATTCTTTTGTTTTCCTGCAAGATCTAGAAGACTGTAAAACGGTTTTTCTGAAAATTCTATTGCGTATACTGTTCCAGATGAACCAATAATATTACTTACATGCGAAACTGTTGTTCCTGAGGCTGCTCCTAGGTAAAGAATAATGGATCCTGGTTTTACAGGCATTTCCTTGATGCCATTCATTATTGCTGCAGCAAGCTTACTGTGCTGTGGTAACCACTTAACATAATCTTTAGAGTAAGTAAAAATCTCCTTACCATTAGTGCTGCTGAAAACCCCTGGAAATATTTCTTTCATCATTTCTACTTATCCCTCATCGAAATCATAAATGTGAAGAACAGCTAGTATATGACTATCTGTTCTTAACATCCCGCATTCCACTAATAGCCATATACTATTGGAATGCAAGATGTTCTATCTCCTTGTAAAATTCCTCCCTAAGTTTTACATCGATGCGCTTCGAGTAAAAATCTATACGTGATGCTTGCATAATTTTTGCTGCAATAAAGCGTGCAATCTTGCCTCTTTTAGCTTCAGGTGCATTCTGTATATGTATATCAGAAAAAATCATGCCGTATTTTGGTGGCGTCTCTTTACCGCGGCTACGAATATGTCTAAACAATGCTTTTTCAGCCCCAAGAAGCTGTATATTTGAAGCAGTCATTCTTGCAAGTTTTTGCATACCGCCAGCTTTAGAAATAATGCGTGCTGCCAGTAATGGATCAATAATAGAAGATATATTTGGAGCGATATCACGTACACTTTTTTTCACATAATTCTCAAGTATATTTTTCTGGTCTTCTATTTGTATTATAGTAGATGCAAATTTTTTTAGAGCCTCTTCGTC
>CAYMYT010000032.1:3979-5147 GCA_964394755.1 uncultured archaeon | reverse complement strand
TTTATATTTATACCAAGATTTTCATTTTCCTTAAAACCAGGAATGTTCTCTTTTCTGCCATATTTTGCGATATTTATTGGTTTTGTGCGAGTTGGATAATGTAAGTAGTACCAAGAATGAAGTCTTTCTGATAGTAGATTATGTGTATTATTAATATCATCTAGTGCATTGCTTGCCTGCACAAGAAGTTTATCTGCTGTTGCAACTTCTTGTAGTCTGGATTTACTCCACATAATACAAAATTGATTAAGAAATTCGTTAAGTTCTTCGTTGCCACCAAAGCTCTTTACAGCAACAGATCTGAAGTGTTTTCTCATTAATTTGATTGCTTCATCATTCTCTTCTGGCTCAGCATTCTTGAATGCAGAAATAGCTTCATCTACGTTTGCAAACCTTTTCAATTTTACATCCTCAACAAAGGTGAATATGCCTACTGGCGACTTGGATTTCATGCATATTTAAATCTTTTCAGCTTTTTAACTATATGGGTCGTATCAGAACAAAAGATATAAAAATGACTGCAAGAAAACTCGTGCAGAATTATCCTGACAAGTTTGGTGATTTCAAACAGAATAAGGCTGTGGTGAATGAACTAAAATTAACAGAACACAAGAAAATGCGCAATCGTATTGCAGGCTACATAGTTAGAGTTATTCGTAATCAAAAACGAAAGAACGTTTGAGGCTGATTTCCATGGAAACACTTATAGTTGTAGACTCGGAAGACAATTTTATAAAATACGCGTCGAGGGAGGAGTGCCACACAGGAGATGGTATAAGGCATAGAGCGATAGCAGTTCTGATTTTTAACAAAGAAAAAAAAATTTTACTGCAAAAAAGACATGCAAAATTATGGGATGGTTATTGGGATATAACAGCAGCAAGCCACACACTTCATTTTGATTCTAGAGATGAAAGCTACGAAGAAGCAACAAAAAGATGCCTTCAGATTGAGCTGGGTATTGATGTTGATGTAAAGTGCGTTTCTGGTTTTAATTATTTTGAGAGATTTGGAAGTGGTTGTGAGAATGAATACTGTATGCTTATCATTGGTGAGTACAATGGAGTTTTGAAGCCAAATAAAGATTATGTATACGAATGCAAGTGGATAACATTGAAAGATTTGGTTGAGGATATTAAGAATCATCCTGATAAATTTACACCATGGG
>CAYMYT010000032.1:0-3969 GCA_964394755.1 uncultured archaeon | reverse complement strand
GGCAAAAGATGCGGTCAAAAACTTTGTGGCGGATAAAACGAGCAAAGCTTTCTTATAATTCTAGTCGTCCAAAATACAGGATTCTTTTATTGGACTCCTACTAGCAAAACCACTTCAACATTTTATGGTTTTGCTATAATGCTCCAAAGAAACCCCTTTATAGTCTATAGTTGTATCTAATGGTGTTAAACCATTATACTGCCATTCTGATTTGATCTTTTCAATAACATCTTCAGAGAAGCATATTGCAATGCCACAATCGCCTCCGCCTGCACCGCTTAACTTGCCAGCTGCTCCAAAATTATTTGCAATATCCGACAACTTTTTCAGATCAGGCGTTTCTATGGGCAAGCCTGAGATATTCCCAAGTTTACGCAAGAGATCTTCATTTTTCCTTAGCATTTTGATAATATTATCTTTATTCCTAGATTTCCATTCCACTACTATGGATTCAGCTAGAACTCCGATCTCTTTTATGATTGCATTATAGTCCTCGCTATGCAGAAGTCTCCATTCACGCATGCTTTTTACCATATCAACTGTATCTGCAGAACTTTTGGTCCAACACACACCAAAACGAAGACTTGCTATTTCTGGTAATGGTTCAATATGTAGCAATGGCCATTTACTTTCAACAACCTCTTCTACATTTTTTTCATTTTTGTTGATGGCATCTATAACTAACTTGGTATCAGGAGCAACATAATGAAATATGCCTCCATAAGCAGAGGCAGCAATATCAAAACCAGAACCAATTTTGCCCTGGGCATTATAGTGGGCAATTGCAGCCAACTTGTATATTTCCTCTTTGTTTTTGCTAATAGAAAAGCCATGAAATTCTAATATCGATGCTATTGTTGCTACCACTGCTGCTGCACTGGAGCCAAAGCCTACTTTTTTTTGCTCACCATCAACATTTATATTTAGATCTTCACCCCATGTATGTATTTTGAATGTTTTGGTTGTACCTGCCTTTTTCTTAATATATTGCAGGGCAATTTCCATTGCTGCTACAACAAACTTTATTTTTTCCTTTGTTTGTGTATCGGCATTAGTTATATATTTCACAGACCCATCAAAACGAAGTCTGACATCACGTATCTTGAAATCATCTGCATATATGGATATGTAGCCACCTGTAAGCGCTTCTATTTCTGCATGCACTCTTCTATTGACTGCTGCAACAATAGCTGAGTTTCCTGGCTCTAATATCGACCACTCACCGCTTACAAAGAGTTTACCAGGTGCACTGACATGAATCATATCACCACAAATCTTACATTCTTGGAATGCTTTTATAGGCCTTGACTGTCCTTAAATTTATTTCTGTAAAGAGAGCCAGTATATGACTATCGTTTCTGCTCCTGCAAAAATACATTTAATCGGAGAGCACAGTGTTGTCTACGGGTATCCTGCTATAATTGCAGCTGTAGATAGACGAATCTATGTTGATGCGAAGAAATCCAATAAAGTTATACTGGAAGATGTTAGATGGAATTCAAGATACGAGTGGACTGTAACTGAATGTCGCGAAGCTGCTGAGAAAGCCCAAGATATGTGGAAGGAGTGCGCTGAGCAGAAAGACTTTTCTAAACTTTTGGAATGGACAAAAGATAGTGGAAATTACACAACCTATAAGAAAGCTATGATTGGAATAGCATTGAAAATGTCAGGTGCTAGTGGTGGAATTGCTCTACACATTACTAAATGTGATATTCCTACAGGTTCTGGTATTGGTTCATCAGGTGCTGTAGCAGTTGCTGTGGCAAAGGCTGTTGCAGAAGCTTATAGCATTAATGTTGGTATGGAAAAAATTAATGATATTGCATTTGAGTGTGAAAAGTTAATACATGGCACTCCAAGTGGTGGTGATAATAGTACCAGTTGTTATGGGGGTCTTATATGGTTTCAGAAAGCAGAGCCTAAGAATATAGTAAAAACTCTTATGGGTAAAAAACTTAAAAATTTTATTCTTGTACATACAAAACAGCCTGAAAAGACAACAGGTGAACTTGTTCAGATGGTGCGCAATATACCTGAGTCGTTAAGAGAACCAAAGATGAAAGAAATTGGACAGATGACAGAAGAGATGAAATATGTAATCAATAAAGAGAATTACACAAGAATGAAAGTAATAATAAACAGAACTAATGAAATACTTTCTTCCTTTGGATTGTCAATTCCTCAGTGTGATAAAATTTACAATGCTGTTAAATCCATAGGTGGTGCTGCAAAAATGTGTGGTGCATGTGGTGGTGGTATGATGTTATGCTGGCATGAAGATGTTGAGCTTCTCAAAAACACAATACGTAATATTGGATTTGAGCCTATAGAAGCAGATATTGGTGTTGAAGGCGTTAGACTGGAGAAGTAATACCATATCTTTTTAATTACTGAGAGTCGAGTGAAAATCAGATCTTCCTTGTATACCCACAACTAAAGTTGTGGGTTTGTGGGAAGATATGATCCCGAACACGTCCTTAATACATACCAACTAAAGTTGGTAGTTTTGGACGTGTTCAAGATAAGAGTTCTTTCTAATTTTTGCGCAGAAAACTGAGAACTTCTTTTTTGAATGATGAAAAATCTTTGATATCTCTTTTCAGGAAATTAAAAACCAGTTCATCGTCGACATCAGCATATCTATGCACCAGTATATTCCTAAAGCCTTTCATGATTTTTAGCTTAGAAAAAATTTTATTGGATATTACATTTTTATTTTTCAGCTTTTGAAAAACATCATCTTCATCTGATGGCGCACCGAGTTTTAAGCCCTTTTCCATGAGACTGCATACATCCAAAACACATTCTATTGATATTTGAAGAAGGCGTTCACAAACCCTTTTCTTTTCTATAGAATTCATATAATCCTCTAGATTTTTCGGAATAAATCCATTTATCTCCTTCAAATACGAATCTATCTCATCCAATTTTTTCAATATTCTCTCTTCATCCATGTTTAACGCCTTCAAGATAGCTTTTGTATATTGGTTTGAAATCTTCCCATTCTTTTGCAGTTAAGTAAGCCAGATCATACAATTCGTCGTCGTTTGCACAGAAAATAAATTTTCCTTCTTTTAGAATTCTATGTCTTACGTATAGAGGTAATTGTTGAAATATGTTTATATCAATTTTTTCCCCAGCGTTTTTCATATAATTAATTTTCTTTTTTGACATCTCTAAATTTGTTTTCTTCTTTCTTAGAAATATGCATATATCTATGTCATTATACTCTTCTTTTCTAGCAAAACTTCCAAAGATGCTTACAGCTAGAATATCCTTATCCTTTTTAGCTTGATCGATTATATTTGATAAACTCTTCATAAATAAATTATATTAGGGAAGAATTAAAAGTAATTATTAGTAATCTTGAATACTTTCATTTGAAGTATATTCTATTTAGCACATAAAGTGTCCACTGAGGTATATCCAATTTTTTCATCTCCTCTAAAGAAAACCATTTGTGCTCAAGGACTTCATGATTATTTTTGAAATCAGTAATAAGCTGGCCACGAAATACATATGCATGATGTCTTTGTCCTACTCGTGAATCATGTACAAAATCAAATAAGGGTTCTTTATCAACCTTTGTATCGCCAACTTCTTCTGACATCTCGCGTACACATGCTTGATATTCGCTTTCACCTTCATCAACATGGCCACCAGGCAAACACCAACATCCAATAAATGGTGGTGTTGCCCGCTTTATCAGTAATATCTTTCCATCCTTCTCAATTATACAGCACACTGTTTTATGTTGAATCATACTAATCATCGATCAGAAAAGATGTTTATCAACTATCTTTGCTCCATCGCCTGGTTTGCATAAAATTGTTTTTTGAATACCCTCCAATGAAAGAAGATGTTTGTTTATTGAAGACTGGTCCTTCTTAAGACACATAACTTTTACATTGGGTCCTGCATCCATAGTAAAGTAGCATTGTGTACCAGATTCACGTAGCTCCGATA
>CAYMYT010000031.1:0-8695 GCA_964394755.1 uncultured archaeon | reverse complement strand
ATTAGTTTCTGATTCTCTATTACTATAACTGTATCACAAACTTCTCGAAGTTTTATTAAACCTTCTTCTGCTTTATGTAAGCGTGATCCTTCGATTTTAAACGGTAGTGTAACAGCTGCAATAACTATTGCACCCATTTCTTTTGCTTGGTATGCTATAACAGGTGCACTTCCTGTACCTGTTCCTCCTCCAAGTCCACATGTAAGGAATAATAGATCGCAACCCTGCAATACTGCCTTAATATCAGCTTTTGATTCCTCAGCTGCTTTTTGACCAACTTGTGGGTATCCTCCTGCACCAAGACCTCTTGTTAATTCCTTTCCAAGAAGAATCTTCTTTCCTGCTTTAGTTACAGTAAGATGTTTTGCGTCAGTATTAGCTGCCACTGTCACAGCACCTTCAATACCAATTTCTGTGAGCCTGTTAACGGTGTTACTTCCGCCTCCACCTGCTCCGATTACCACAATTCTTGCCTGATCAACTTGAAAAACTTCTTCCATTTTTTTCACCTTTTTTATTTTTTGTCTTTTCTGTCTCTTTTAAAACAGAATGGTTCTTTTATTGTCTTACCCATTTAAATATATTTTTATAAAGTAGAATATGTTTCAAAAAGTCTGATTCTTGAGATATATCTTCTGATATAGTTTCTGACATTTAGAGAAATAAAGATATACTAAATTTTGCCTTTAATCACCGTATTAAACCTATTTTTTAATAGGTCTACTTAGAAAATGCTTGTATTTGAAAACCTTTCAAGATTTCTTGAGTATTCAAAAGATTCCGTAAGTTTTTTAATTCTTTCCATCTCATTTCTACCATTCTTTTTTCTTTCGTACGCTATGAACTCTTGTAGTATTTCATTTTTTTGTGATTGACTAAATACAGAATCAAATTTGTCAATAAGTTTAACTATATTTTTTTCAATTTCAGTTTTAGATATATCTTCATCCATGAGAACTTTCATGATATCTAATAACATCAAAAATCTTTCTTGATTCATTTCCCCCATAGTGGGAATTAACTACAAAACTATATAAAATTAAAATGGGAAAATTATGGGTTTTTTACTACATTCACTCGGTGATTATCTAAAGTTTTCTATATGTTATAGTAAAATCTTCTATCGGTTGTTGAGTAGTATAGTTTATTCCATTTATTTCAACTGACTGTCTATAAAGTGCTAAAGCAAATGCCAATTGTGTTGCTTTTGCTAGTTTCTCTGCTATATCACTTTCAGTATGCAGACCAGAATAATTCTTATTTCCATCCACTACTTGTTTCTCTAAAACACCTAACATATATACTACTATACAATGACTATTATTTAAAGCTTTCAAAGGAAATATTGGAATCTTTGACAAGTCCAATTAGTATCACCGCTGACTCTTCAAATGCAGGTGTTTTAATAATTTTCTTCTTAATACACCATTATGAATACAGCTAGAATTAAGCTTGCTGGAAGAGATCCGAAACAACTTGATGTTCTTTGTAGTGAAATTAAGGACATAGCTAACAAACTTGGAGTAGCTGTTTCTGGTCCAATACCACTACCTACGAAAAAATTGAGGGTACCTGTTATGAAAACTCCATGTGGAGACGGTATGCACCGAGGTGGTGGAGGCGCCAACTGGGAAACATGGGAAATGCGCATCCATAAGAGAATAATAGATGTTAGCGCAAATGAACGTGTTATGCGGCAAATAACCAGAATTAGGATACCAAGAGATATTAATATAGAGATACAACTAACTGATTGAGCAGTATGAGAATATTATTATAGAAATACAGTTAACAGATTGATATGAAAACGCTTGTTATTATAAAACCTGATGGTGTCCAGAAAAATCTTATAGGTAAAATAATCCAGAGGTACGAAGAAGCAGGTTTACGTGTTGTTGCACTGAAAATGCTAAAGCCAAGTATGGACCTTGCAAAAATGCATTATCCCGATTCAATGGCTCCTATAATAGGAGAAAAGTCTGTAAAGGCTGGTGAAAAAGTAAAGGATGTCAAAGAGCAGGGTATGAAAGTACTTGGGTGGCTTAGGAATTTTATAACATCTTCGAGTGTAGTGGCGATGATCCTAGAAGGAGAGGATGCTGTCAAAAATGTAAGGAAGATATCAGGTTATACTGATCCTTCTACTGCTGATGTAGGTACAATACGAAGAGATTATGGTACTGATTCTATACTGAAGGCAAATGCAGAGGGTAGACCTGTGTATAATTTATTGCATGCATCTGGTACACCAGAAGAAGCAGAACATGAAATAAAATTATGGTTTCCTGAAATATAGATAACAAATCTAAATACCTAAATATAGTCGTTTGCACAGCTTATACTACATTATGCTGCGCAAACTCCTTATAGATTTTTGTGTTATCACGGTTACAAAGAAGATTTGATATCTAGCATACCACTAGTCTATGACTAGTGGTTGCGAGATGTAAAGAACCACTTGTAATCAGATATTCCTAATATTTCATAGGAATATATGATCTTGAACACACTTTGGGTGTGTTCCAAGATACCAGTGTCATTCACCAACTTCAAGATGCCACTGGTCTCTGACCAGTGGTTCTTCACAAAGGCATCTAACGAATGCTTTTTTATTGGAAAATATTGTTTAATAGCATCGAACATAGATTTACTAATCATATTATCTATAAGTAGACTATTATCTTAAAATATAATTTTATGCGAGTACAAAATAAGAGTATATACGTTCTAGCTTTGAGTGATGGTTCTCCTTTCAAAAACGAGTTCTGGTTAGGGAAAAATATTGAGTTTAGACATGACAGGAATAAAGTTTATTTTTCTGCTGTTCAGTATTACAATGCAATGCGATTACCTACGTTGGCAGAATTAGCACATGCTTATTTTGGTAAAGTTGGTGACATATATATTTCTCCTGAATATAGGGAAAGTGTCAAAGTAAAAATTGGGCTTGGTGAATGGACCTCAACTTTTTTGGAAAATGGTGATACAGTAGTAGAAAGACCTGATAAGCTCGTTTATATGAACGGTATTTGGAAAGCAAAAGGCGGAAAAAGAACTAAGGTAAAATTGCCAAAGGATGGCTATATTCTAGAGTATGACAGGGAAACAGGTTTTCCAATTGAAACTTCTCAAAATAAAGAAGATGCCATAAAAATCTTTGGTGATGATGCATCATCCTTCTTTTTGGATTCTTATGGTTTGAGGCCATCTCGGGTCTTTCACACTGAACAAGGACTGTTCCACATCGATCTATGCGGAAAACTTGATACTCACGACAAATATGATTCGCGCACTGGTGCTCGTGAGTATCGTCAACATAAATTTTAGTGGAATGCTAGATTTTAGCCAAAAAATGGCCTTTAAATAATTACGTCGCATAAATTTTTAGATGATGAAAAGAGGATTCGAGCGAAGAGGAGGCGGCTTTGGTGGCCCTAGAGAAATGCACAAAGCAGTTTGCGCAGAATGTGGTGCAGAAACTGAAGTTCCTTTCAAGCCGATAGAGAACAGACCAGTCTATTGTAGAGACTGTTATTCAAAACGCAGGTCAACGTAAGAGTAGCGTAAGAGTAGGATTAAAGTAAGGTTAAGGTAACATTAAAACAATATTAACGTAACATTTATCTGAAATATCGTAATATCTACAAATTTGATTTTTTATCTTAGAACACGTCGAGGACGTGTTCGAGATCATATTTTCTCATTAAATATAAAATAATATCTAATTTTAATACCAAAAAAGCAGAGGAATTCTATGACCTAATTTTGGTAGGCTATGGCGATGATAGTGTAGCTGAATTGGGTGGAGCGCATATTGCATGTGAAGATGTCTCTATGATAGCTGCAAAAACCCTGGAGAATTTTCGTATTGGTCTTTCTCCATTGGAAAAATCAACAAGGTATGTTTGGTTCAATCAGAAAGTCAATGGAAAATATAGATATTATAGGGATCCTGAGATAATGAGTAGCGAATTTTCTGAATTATATGAGCAAACATGTGATATGCTCTTTGATACTTATTCAAAACTTGTAGAGCCTATGAAAGCATTTCTTATAAAAAGGTTTCCAAAAGATCAAGATACCTCAGAACGCGCCTACGCATTTACCATACGCTGCAAAGCATGCGATATACTTCGCGGCCTTTTGCCAGCTTCCACATTTACAAACGTTGGAATATTTGGAAATGGGCGCGCGCTTGAATATGTTATAACAAAAATGAATAGTAGTGAACTTTCTGAGATTAAAATCCTTGCTGATTCTATGGATCAAGAACTAAGCAAAATTATACCTAGTTTTGTAAAACGTGCAAATAATGTTTATGGTAAACAGCAGCAGGCATTCTTTAGTGAAACTAAAAAAGCAATGGATTTGGAAGCACAAAAATTAGGCTTGGGAAAAAAAGAAAATCAGAATCAAGAATCAGAAAGGCTAATACTTGTAGATTACGATCATAATTCAGAGAATCGCATAATTGCTGGAATGCTATATCCTTCTTCAAATATGTCTTTTGCAGTGCTTCTTCAAACAGTAAAAAATATGGATCCTGTGAAAAAGAAAGAAATAATTAACGAGTATATGTCTCGTAGACAAAACAGGCGTAATCGACCTGATAGGGCAGCAGAATTAGGATATTATCTATTTGATATTTTAGGAAATTTTGGTACATATAGAGATCTTCAGAGACATCGCGTACTTACACAAGAACGTCAATTACTCACAACAGAAAATGGATACGATACACCAAAAGAAATTGAAGAAGCTGGTTTCATAAAAGAATATAATGAGTGTATGCATTCAGCACATCAAGCATGGGAAAAAATATCTAAAAAGTTTCCTTTACAAGCCCAATACGTTGTTCCACTAGGTTTTCGAGTTCGTTGGTATTTTTGGTTGAATTTGCGAGAAGCTTATCACCTATGCGAACTTCGTACAACACAACAAGGACATCCAGACTATAGAAAAATATGCCAGAATATCTACACTATGATAAGAGATGTTCATCCAGCTTTAGCAGAGCATATGCGTTTTGTTGATATGAAAAGCTATGATCTCGAAAGAATAGAATCTGAAAAACGATTAGACAAGAAAATTGACGAGTTAAAGAAAAAGTATTCTTAAGATTTTTCATCCTCTTCGGAATCAGAAGCCCAACCACGTTCATTTTTCTTTAATTGGTATATTTCATTGAGTGTAGTTTTTTCATGTTCTGTGAGATAGTCTTCATTCTTTAACAGTATATTATACTCACTATTGCTCAGGTCAGTATAGAATATATCAGATTCTACTATTTGTCTACCTACTGTTGGTCCTGAAATCGATACAGCTACCCTATCCCCATTTTTCGCTTCAGTTACATTTTGACCCTGAGACTGTATTTGCTTTATCTCTCCTATTTTTTTCAAATCCTTTTCTTTGAATAGTTTATATCCTGGTTTTATTGTACCACCTTGTACTTCACATCCAATAATAGCAGGATCACTTGCTCTAAATATTGTGCCAGGTAAAAAAATGAGTTTTGCAGGTCGCTGTACTGATTCAAGTTCATTCTTCACCAAATTCTCTTTCTCATCTTTCTTCCATTTCTGATACTCATCCAATAGATGATAAATTACAGGTGACTCCATAATTCTGATATTTTTATCCTTAGAATACTGTAGGACTTCACTTCCTGTTTGAGTATCAAAACCAATAACAACCCTATGTATAAGTTCTTGATTTGTTTCTGCAGTCTGAAGATCGCGTTTAGTGATCTGACCAATAGTAGCAGATTTTATTGGATAAGATTTAAAAATATATTTTAGTGCTTCAAGACCACCTATTGTATTTGACTTCAAAACAATACCCTCACTCTCTGTAACAAGTTCAATTTCTTCACGCTCTTGTTCCATTTCAGACATAAGACTTTCAGCTTTCTCAAAGGTTTTTGCAGTTCTTATAGGATATCCAGCAACAACATAGTTAATACCAGGAGCAGCTATCTTTACACCACATGCAGCAGTTACTTCTTCTACTTGGGCAAACTTCTTCTCAACGCGTATATCCCTCAAAGGTTCAGGAACCATAAGCGCACGTATTTTTGCGATTATTATTTCTTTACCACCTATGACAATATAGTCACCTTTGTGTATGCTACCACTATACACAACACAGTCAATAGTTGTTCCCATACCTGAAAATTCTTTGACTTCAAGAACTATACCCCTTGAATCTTCTCCTGTTACAAGCTCATCCTTAAGATACTGTTGAGAAAGTCCTACAATTACCCCTAATAATTCTGGTATACCATCACCAGTTTTTCCAGATACAGGGATGCATACCACAGTCTTGGAAAAATCTGTTACGCGATCAAAACGGTCTGCAGAAAAACCATGCTCTGAAAGTTGCAAAACAATTTTATAAAATGCATCTTCAAATGACTGCTGTACATCACTACTTTGTTTAGAATATGAGTCTATGAAACTTGAATTTTCACTTGGTACCCAACCACGAATTCTGTCAATTTTATTGATTGCAACAATAAATGGCGTCTTTGTATGTTTTAATATTTCAAGACTTTCTTCAGTTTGTGGCATAAAGCCTTCAACAATATCTACAACTAATATTGCTAGGTCAGCAATATTTCCTCCACGCTTTCTAAGAGTTACAAAAGCTTCGTGTCCAGGTGTATCAATAAAAAGAAGACCAGGTATATGAATGTCAAAATGGAATTGTTCAAGGATTTTTCCTGAAATCTCTTTGATGTTATCAGAAGGTATCAGGGTTGTTCCTATTGCTTGAGTAATGCCGCCAGCTTCTTTTGCGGCAACTACTGTCCGTCTAATTGTATCAAGCAGTGTTGTCTTTCCATGGTCTACATGCCCAAGTAATGTAATTATAGGTTGACGAAACATAATGATCGCATCCAATCATATCTTCCTTCTAGTATCTTATTAATCTTCTTATAATTGTTTGCAGAACATCCTAGTATCTCAAGGTGCATCTATGAAAAACTTAAAGGAAAGTGACCCAGAAATTTTTTCTATAATAGAGAAAGAAAAATTAAGGCAGATGACTGGTTTGGAAATGATTCCTTCTGAGAATTTGGCAAGCAAAGCTGTTCTTGAAGCATTAGGTAGCTGCCTAAATAACAAGTATTCGGAAGGCTATCCAGGAAAAAGATACTATGGTGGTAATGAATTGATAGATAAAGCAGAGCAGCTTGCAGTTGATCGTGCTAAACAGCTTTTTGGTGCTGAGCATGTAAATGTACAACCATATTCTGGTTCGCCTGCAAATCTTGAAGCTATATTTTCCTTAGTTGACCGGGGGGATAAAATAATGGGTATGAAACTAGCAGATGGAGGTCATCTTACACACGGATCGCATGTCAACTTTTCAGGAAAGCTTTTCACGGTTGTACCATATGGTGTTGACAAAGAAACAGAACTTATAGATTACGATGAAGTACTGAAGATTGCCAAGTTAGAAAAACCAAAACTTATAATATCAGGATTTACAGCATATCCTCGTACACTGGACTTCAAAGCATTTGATGAAATAGCGCAAGAAATTGGTGCTTACTCTATGGCTGATATTGCACATATAGCTGGACTTATTGCAGCTGGCGTTTTACCATCGCCTGTGAAACATGCAGATATTGTTACAACAACTACACACAAAACTTTGCGTGGACCACGTGGTGCAATGATTATGTGTAAACAAATACATGCAGAAAAGGTTGATAAAGCAGTTTTTCCAATGTTTCAAGGTGGTCCACATAATCATGCTAATGCTGCAAAAGCTGTTGCATTTGGTGAGGCGCTGCAACCAGAATTCAAAGCGTATGCAAAACAGACAATAAAAAATGCACAAGCTTTAGCTGATGCATTATTAAGTTATGGATTCAGACTTGTTACAGGGGGTACAGATAATCACCTTATACTTCTTGATCTGCAGAACAAAAATATTACAGGAAAAGATGCTGAGAAACTATTGGAAACATGTGGAATTTTTGTAAACAAAAATATGATTCCATACGATCCTCGAAAACCATGGGACCCGTCAGGCATAAGATTAGGTACGCCATGCCTTACAACACGAGGCATGAAACAAAGTGAAATGAAAGATATAGGTGAAATGATAAATAAAGCAGTTGAAAATCGTGATAATTCAGACATACTACAGAAAATAAAATCTAATGTTGAAGAACTTTGTTCACGATTTAGATTTTATGACTAAAGCATTAATTTTATGCAGTATACAATTCCACATAAGCGTTTTCTTTTTTCTTGTTGCTTAATTCCCAGTCTGGAAGAAACAGTGAAGTAAGAGGTTTAATTTGATTATCTGATAACTCATTAAGTGATAGAATTTTTATAAAATTAGAATCCTTAACGACACTCTTTACATAAACTGTTGCGTGCTTGTCGTTAGCTTCACCCCAATATTCAATCTTCTTGCGCACTTTTTCTGAGCAACTCATGTATTTATAATATTTTAAGTTTGATGTATTTTCCCAAATATCTAAATAAATTTCATTAAATGGCTGACTCTCATTTGGATATTTGTATTTCCATTTTCTATTTACAGGACTAGAGAAATGTAGTCCTTTTTGCAAACCAAACCAGAGACCGTGTCCTCGTATATCTGGTTTTCCGTACATTTTATCTGGAACACGTCCAAAACTACCAACTTTAGTTGGTATGTATTAAGGACG
>CAYMYT010000030.1:2920-9226 GCA_964394755.1 uncultured archaeon | reverse complement strand
TGTTCTCCAAGATCTTGATCTAGTTGGTTATTGCCGCACTTATTTACTGGTATCTGAACTTTTGTACAAGTGGTGGTGTTGATTTTGCAGGATATGCAGCCTAGTGTTCCACCTGTAAAGCCAAGATTTTCACAACTTTTACCACCAAAATCAAAACCATCACACTCCTCTTTTGTTTTGTTTTGTATAATGGCATCACCGCAAACAGGGAGCTTGCAATCGTTAGTGCATCCATCGTCATTTATTTGATTACCATCATCACATTGCTCTCCAGACTGCAACCTACCATCAGGACAGCCTGGCACATGCAAAGTACTTGACTTACTAGAAGGATCAACAGGATTGCAGCTAGTTGTAAAGAATACGCTTCCATTTAGGTCGTATGGTCCAAATTTATCTTGTTCAATAGGGCAAACAAAATCAGTTGTTTCATTTACACTAGTTCCAATTTTACGGCAACTCTTATCACCAAGAGTGCATGATACACAGCCTGCATTCTGCGACGTTCTCACTGAACAGAATGCTTGATCATCCTTATAAGTTCCTGAAACACTTCGCACAAATATGTCTTTTGAGACTACATTTAGTGCAATTACGTCAATTTGATCATGCTGCTCAGAACTGCTGCTTGGACAATTGCTTGCAAGTGATCCTATGACTCTACATTGCATACGCAGGTCGCCCTCAATAAGATTATTTTTTGATACCACAACACCCCTAATTTCATCAGCTTGAATAGGACCACTACATTCACTTCTCTCTGTTGTCTTTTTGTTTGACCTATCTATGAAGTCACATTCTACATATCCATAATATTCTGTTGTTCCAGTATTTCTTATATCAACAGCAATATGTAGTGTTTCATCTTCTGCAATAATGTCAGGTGTATTAACTCTATCTATAAGCATAATGCCTTTTGAAAGCCTGCAGTGTTTATTGAATAATAAGCCAGTTTCAGCTGATAAATCATTGAACATTCTCTTTGCTTCACTGGTATTCTTTTTACCAGGAAGAGCAAGAACACCATCAAATATTGATACAGCATCATTGTGCCTGGTAACTATAAGATCAAGCGCAGAAAGACATGGTAATATAGTAGATTTGACTGTTTCGTTAGCTGTCTTTATTTTATCTTTGAAGGCAGCAGCACTTATATCATAATTTGTACGTGCAAGCAATAGATTTTCACGAAGACCTACTATTTCTGGAAGGTTCACAAAAGGACATTCGTAACTGTAGTTTGCACTAACTACAGATTGCCCATCTACTGTTCTAGTAAGAAGATAATATGTGCCTTTTTTGTCAACACATGCAGATTTACATCTATTCACAAATATTTCAGATTCATCAGTACTGCATATACATGAACTATCAATACCGCAGTTTATTGTACTGACTGAATTGCATTGCTCTATTGTACTGCCGTAGTTACATACTCTGAAACTCAAAGGATTTCCTTTCAGCAAAACACCGCTGAATTGCACACCCCAATCCTCTATATCTCCATCTCGTTCGCATCTCTTGCCGCTGCCATAAGAGGGAGGAGTAGGAAAGTTGCAGAGATAATTTTTATCAATGCAGTCTTTAGTGCATGACTTGGTGCTGTCAATCTCTTCACCTAACTGGCAGATACCATCGCCGCATAATGTTATGGATACTATTGCACTATTCTGAAATTCTTCTTTAGAACGTATAACCTTTATTCCTATTCTATTAGGACCCTGTTCAGGTGTTTTATTGCTTTTGATGCGAACCTCTACTGTTCTGGTTTCAGCTGGTTCCAATTTGTAGCCTGTAGCAGAATCAGGAATAATGCGTGAAGACCATCCTAAAGGTTTCTCTATGCTAAGCCTGAAAGAAGTGGAGTTGAAACCTTCGATATCTGTATTAGTTATTGATACGTTGAATGAAGCCTCTTCTTGAGGTACTACTGTGACTGAAACAGGATTTACTTCTATAGTGGGTATGCCACGCTCTGTAATTTTATAGGTCACAAAAGTGGAACCCTTAATTTTGTATTGGAAATCGAATAGGGCAATAGATATTTTGTAATCGCCTTGAGCTACATTGGTTTCTGGACTTATATGAAGTTCAAACGATCTTGTATCACTAGGAGGGATTGTAATTTGAGCTACATGATTTTTTTGCCAACCTTTTGGGATTTCTACACCTATACCTAGTTTAACCTCAGTTGGGTTCGAATTCTTAACTGATACAACATAGCTTCCTGTTTGTGGAGAAGAAAATACTAGAACTTCAGGTGATGCTTTTGCGATAATAGGGAGCTTCTCAAAAACTTCGAAGCCTATTATAGCTGTAGGTCTTGTTTGCACTGCTTGAGGGCATACCTGTCTTTTCACACATCTTGCTTCGCCTGTTGCAGGCTGCTCACATTTATTAGATTCTCTTGACGGATTTCCATCAGGACAGATTTCCACACCGCATTGTATACAGCCTTTCAGAATAGGTGTGTCAGATGTAGATTCTGTATCTATTTCTGAATTGCATATGGCAGTACGTTCATTATTGCAGACTTTTGGCCCTTCTATTAAGAGTGAGTAAGCTGGCAGAGCTGCTACGAGTAGTAGGATTAGTGATGATATGAATATTAAATCTTTAACTATTATTTTCATTTCTATACCCTCTCTAGTGAAATTCCGTAGCAGTCCTCATTTTGCGCTCTACACTTCCTTTCAAGAATTTCACTATGACTACATCTTTTATCTGTACAACTTTCTGCACCTGCACGTACTCTTTCACCGATATCTATCTCACTCTTTATTTCATCAGGACTTGCAGTTGTCAACTTTACAGTATACGCACCTTCTGGAAGTTTTTTGAAAGTATGTGTAAAGAAGCCATCAGCATCAGTGGTAGCTGTTGCCTTAACTGGCCTGCCGCCAGCTCCTTGTATTTCTATATTTACAGTGCGGCCACTAAAGCCGCCACAAGACTGTTTAGGACAGTCGTACCATCCTTCCATTTCCCATATAGGATAACCTCTAGCGCATGAAGGACTTGCTGCAATTTTTGTGCCTGGCTTCTTTGTATCTTGGGAGCATATTCTGTAGCACCCTTCTATATCTGGCTTAGAATCAGCAGCTCTTGACAATCCCATTATAAGCGCGCCTGCTTGAATAAATCCATTGCCAGCACCAATTAGTTGGCCTGATGTATCTCTTGGTACACAAGTCTTGCTTTCATGATCCCAACGATATTCATTTCTGCATTGATCAGGACTTATAGGAGTTATGCATTTACCTTCAACGCATATTTTTTCATATCCACAATTTCTATTATCACTACAGAATCCTTCCCTAAATCTACAATAATCTCCAAAAATACTGGTATCGCAATATGTACCAGGATTCTTTGATAGACAATACCCACTTGGGTTATTTGCATAAGGAGTATTCTTGATACTTTCCAGATCACACTTTATCCTATCACCAGCTTTAGGTTGAGTAGGTATTGATCCAGACTTTCCTTTTTGAGAAGATGTAGATTCTTTACCAGAATCTGTATCTATTTCAGGTAGAACACACTTGTTGTTGGTGCACTTCAACTGGCCTTTGCAAGGTCGAGACTTATCACACTCTGCTCCAAGTTCTCCTTGTTTAGATTCAACCTCTGCCTTATTAGTTGTAGATTTGGATCCTGCATCAGTTTCCCTACTACCGACTTCACATTTATGAGCTACTTGAGGATCAGGGCAATACTCATTTGATTTACAATCTTCATCTTTGTGACAGAATCCTTCTTTAAACATGCACCGTTCTTTTCCCTCAGATTGAACGCAACGTAATTCTAAACCACGGTATTTTGAATTACAGTATTTATTCTGGTCATATTGAAATCCGAGTTGTGTTTGAACTAAATATTTTTCTGCGTTAGATTCCTTGCCGATTGTATTTTCATCACAATACTTATGAGTACTTTCAGGATCACCTACAGAAAATCCAGGCGTTATAGCAGCACCAGTTATAATATTAGAATCTCTAAGCCCGACAAGAGCAGCGGTGGTAGTTTCACTAGGTAAACCTGGAGTATCAGCAAGTAGGTCACCAGTTTGAGCTGCTTTTGGTAGTTCATCTGGACTTAATGTAGCAATACCGCCTCCACCACCAGTAAGCGAACCTCCTACAAGAAGAAGGTCCTTAGCACCAGCAGCAGATCCCCAAATACCAGCAGCAGCTCCAGCGCCAGCAATTGTAAACCCAATACCTATAACTGTAACAACGCCGCCTATAAGTTTCATTTCATTTGTTTCACAGCCGCGCCCGCCTTCATCAAATACCTTGCCTCTTCTGCCGCAAGAACCGTATTCTGTACAAATAGTTTCACCAAAAATACCGCTTTTTTTAAATATGCAGCTTGTACCTTGCTGTCCTGCTGCAAAACGTTGTGCACGACATTGTAAGCCAGTACCCCTGCACTTGTCAGTGAATCTTTCAACCTTACCATTTACTGTGATAGTATCGTCAGTAGTAAATATTGTCGAAGAAGTTTCTGCGCTCAATGAGATCTCGCTTATAAACTCATTCCTAGTACATTCAATATCATTCTTTGGAAATCTTTTGACCTGATCGTGTATATTTGCCTCATCAGGTATAATCTCAAAACTAAGTACATCAAATTCGTCACCAAGCACAGGTGAAGAAAATCCATAAGCACCCTGGTCTCCCCTGCTTATGTCAGTATCCGCATTAACAACAGTTATTCTTGTTTGCTGGCATATGCATTTTTCATCCTTAGCACAGCCATACTCAGGACCTATACCAATTTCCTGATCAATTACTTGTAAAGAAGCAGCAGTATCCTCACCTAATGATGGCCTAACATCAACACGTGCTGAAAACTTTGAACATGAACCTGTTCCTACACCAGCTTGTTGTGTCTGAGTTCCAGAATGAATAGAAGGACGACCACCTCTGCATATATCATTGCATTTCTTAGGACTTTTACGAATCGTCTCAAATGTTAGATCTCCTGTCTGTCCTGAGACTCTAACATCTTCGCCTACAAGATCCTTTAAATCCCTTACAATATTTGTACACTCAGATCGAGTACTATATTCATTTTCGACATCGCTAAGTATTTTACCTGGTGTTATACCTAGAGAATCAAAAAAGTTTTTGATTTCAAATGGTTCACCAATACTGCATCCTTCAACTATTCCAGATTTTTTCTGACACTTAACTTGAACCTCACCGCTCCCTTTTTTCAGACAAAGTAAATGTTCATCGCTAGCACCAAAAGCAATGTTGCTAGGAATGGAAATGCTTGCTACAAGTATTACAGACAGTATAGCAAAAAGTTTCATTATTACTTATGGTTCTTCACGGTATTTTAAGTTTTATTAGAGGTGCTATTGCTTATATCTTTAACAAAGCAACAGCAAGCAAAGCTGACATCAACCCTACTACTATTTGAACTGCACCGAATTCAGGTAATGCCTCAGCATATATATTCAGATTTCCTGTTGCAGTAAGCTCTATTGGTGGTGGTCCTGCTTTCACCACTACTTCAAATGGTTCTGCTACAAAATTAACATGGTAGTTTCCTGCTCTTGAAGCCTCACTAAGTTTCACCTTTGCAGTAGCTGTATCAGTACTTGAGAAAAATCTTACTTTTTTCCTATTCGTATCATCTCTCATCTCGCACTTATCAACACACTCTAACGAAATCCAGTCTGCTGGTATATTTGAATCAGCACCAATAGAAACATCATAATTATACTTTGAATTTATAACTGATATCTCAAATATGGTCACATCTTTCTGCCCTAATGCAGCGCTGCTATCAGCTGGTGCTACAACTAATGTTGGAACATCTGTTGATCTAAAACATGCTTGCTTTGTTTTTTCAGATCTTCCGCCTTCTCTGCCATCTCTTGCAGAAATCTTACAGCTTCCTTCATCAGCTGCTACTCCATCAAATTCGCATACATATTTATCTCCTACTGGTTTACATGGCTTCTCTATGCCTTCAACAACAGCATTTACACCCAGTATAGCATCACCATCTATATCTGTTACAGTGACATCAAGCGTAACTGTATTTCTTTCTTTCCTACCTTGTATTTTAGATATATCTGGTGCTGAATTTTCTATATCAAATGTTGTTGTAGCAGAACTTTGTATACCCTTATGAGAAGCTGTGAAAACCACAACACTATTGCGCACATTTGCGTCAATTTCTGCTTCATAGTGCCCACTTGATTCATTATATATCACACCAAGAATCCCACCATTAAGAGTAGCGGTCACATTTGCACCAACAGCGCTGCAATGAACAGGGTCGACT
>CAYMYT010000030.1:0-2910 GCA_964394755.1 uncultured archaeon | reverse complement strand
GAAATAAAACGAGAATCCGCCATCTGCATCTCTAGAATAAAAATTATCATTTATTTGAGCAGTTTGTGTACCAAGACTTCTTCCTTGGCAAAGCAATGAAATTGGTTCACTTTTGCCAATAGTCATGTTAACCTTACAAGGTGATGACTTACAGTCTCCTGTGATATTATAGATACATGGGTCAAAAGGGGTTTCTCCTGCTATACGCAAAGAAGTTGCTTCTATTTTTATCATTGCAGTTGATGGGCATAATCCAATGTACTTGGTTGATATTTCAATATTGTGATTTTCCTTACAGTTCTGGTTACTGCCATTTTCGCAATGCGCTATAACATCAACATACTTAAATTCACAAACAGTAAAATTCTTTTGAACAAATGCAATATTTATTGGATTAGAAGTTTTATCAAGCAGAGTACTTGTTGCATTGTATGTAACAATTTCACCTGGCTTAAACCTTAAACTTTCAAGATGACCCGCTATACATGGAGATTCATTACAAAGTCTTTCTGCAATTAAAGAATTAAGGGAACCATTTACATTAAAAAGTATTTTATGAAAATTAGTGGCTGTTACTGTAAATACTATATCTGTATTAGGTCCTACCACATTAGGTGAAAATGTTATATCAACAGTAGGTTGCAAATCTAAAAGACAAAAAACTTTTTGCTTATATGAAGAAGTGCAATCTGCTACATGTGCATTATTATCGCCTGACATAGAAAAAACGCATGTTTCATTCTTATTTAATTTAGTTTCACCGACTCTACACGAAACAGGCGATTCAGATGACATTATTATATTATTTACATATTTTGGCTCAACACCAGGAATCTGCGAATGAGCATTTGTCTTATCTGAAATATATACAAGATCTGCAGAATGTTTGCGTGTTTCGTCTGTTGCATTGCCAATAAACACTCTTGCATCGCATGCAGCACAGAATTCATAGTTTTTCTCAACAGCTAGTTCAGCATGTGCATCAACTGATTTGGACATCTTTGCAATAACTACCTCTTCTGCAGTAACAGTTGAACAACTCTTCACTGCACAAGTAAGTGCATAAGCATGGCTAGAAATTAAAACAACTAGTAGTAAAAATACTGCTTTTGAAAATAATTTCATTATTATTGTTGTCATCAGGGGTTATTATAGTTATGGACAGTGTTACTTTATTCATTGTCCTAACTATCTGTGAAGACATAATTATCAGATCAATCCAAAAAATTATGTCTTACACTATAAGTATTTTTTAGCGTCAAATTATTGCATTTTAGAGATTTTTTACTCATTTTTAGAACTCAAGCTCTTATAGAGTATCTCAGACTTTATTCTATGGCCTGCCTCTATCTGCTTTCCTATATTATTTTTTATATGGCCTTTTGTTAATTCAGCTAGTCCAAGGTCCTTAAGTGCTTTGTTTGCACTTTCAGGAATAAAAGGCAGCAGCAGCGTAGAAATAGCTGCAAGCATATTTACAGCTACAAACGTAGCCTTTTTTGCTTTTTCTCCATGTGGATCTTTCCATGGTTCTGCTTCTTGAAAATATTTGTTAGCATCACCTGAAAGATGCATAATAGCATCTAAAGCGGTATGAAGATTCACATTTTCGATGCTTTTATTCAAAATCTCCATTGTTCTTTCAACTTTATCCTTTAGAATAACCTTATCAACGTCAGCTGCTTCTGGACACATTCCACTATAGTACTTTTCTATGAAATAAGTGACTCTATAAAACAGATTACCGTAATTTGCAACCAACTCATTATTAAATCTATCAACCAGACTACTTTCTGAAAAGTCTCCATCTTCTCCATAAGGAAGACCCCTTATCAAATAATATCTCAGTGCATCATTCCCATACTTTTCAACAATATAAAGCGGGTCAATAACATTACCGATACTCTTTGATATTTTTTGACCGTCTATTGTAAAAAATCCATGTGCAAACACCCTTTTCGGCAACGAGTAACCTGCACTCATCAGCATAGCAGGCCATAAAACGCAATGAAATCTTATTATGTCCTTCCCAACTACATGAAGGTCTGCTGGCCACCACTTCTTTGGATTTGGCAGCATATAGTTAACAAGAGCATCAAACCACACCCAAAAACTTTGTGCTTTATCAGTAGGCAGCTTTATACCCCAACCTGTGCTAGGTCTTGATATTGAAACATCCTTGAGCCCGCTCTTTACAAAAGATATGATTTCGGATTTTCGTGACAGAGGCTGTATAAATTCTGGATTATCTTTTATATAGTCTAGAATAATCTTTTGGTAACGCGAAAGTGCAAAAAAGTAATTCTCCTCTTTTATGAATTTTGGTACAGTTTTATGGTCAGGACACTTTCCATCAACAAGATCACTTTCTGTAAAGTAAGCCTCGCACCCTGTACAATAGAGTCCTTCATACATTCCCTTGTAGATATCATTAGGATTAACCCTGCTAAAAAATTCGGTGACGTTATCTTCATGTCTTTCTTCAGTGGTGCGTATAAAATCATCGTTACTTATATTAAGTTTACTGAATGTACTGGTCCATACCGACGCCATTTTATCGGTATACTCTTTCGGTGACATATTATTTTCTTCTGCAGCTTTCACAGTTTTGATAGAATTTTCATCAAGGCCTGTCAAAAAAAAAGTTTCATGTCCAAGAAGCCTATGCCACCTTGCAACTATATCAGCTTGAATTACAGGATAGACGCTGCCTATAGTTGGAGCTGCATTCACGTAAAATATAGGTGTTGTCAAATAGAATTTCATGCAATTACTTTATATCAAACAATTAAATACGCCTTTCCTAATTCTTGATGCGAAGAACCACTGGTCATCTTGAATACATCCATCAATATTATTAAGGATGTATTCGAGATGTTAGAAAGCTTCGCTTTCTGAACATAGACCAGT
>CAYMYT010000029.1:2539-9325 GCA_964394755.1 uncultured archaeon | reverse complement strand
TTTTACGGAATGATCGATTTTATGTACAATATTCTGATAGGTTTGTATCCTATGAGCTTATTCAATACACTAGTGATTATTATATTCACTCTAAGCTATGGTTTTTCAATAATGGCTATCTACAAATTCTCGAAATTCGACATACAAACTCTAACAGCGCTTTTCTTCTTTTTCCCATATGTTTTAGCAATAGTTTCAGTGAATATGATATCTCTTATCCATGAAATTATAGCAAAGGACAAAGGAGAAAAATGGGATAAGTCTTAGGAGACAAGTCTTGATAGTGTATTTTTATCTTAGTAGCAAACGTTTGAAGAATTCTAATATTGCTACACTGGCCATTTTTGGTGTTCTTACCCAGCCATGTCTGATGCCTACTATTGCTTTTCCAAAAGATACAAGATTTGCAAAAGATAGTACCATGCCTATAACCATTGATGCTCCAAAAAGTCTGAAAAAGTCTTTTATTTTGTTATCTCTGTGAAGTGCGAGTGCACCTATAGATACAAAGCCTGAGGTGTATCCTATAACAATAAGAAAATTCAGAAGATCATAAAATGTAAATGGTTTGGGTGGTGTTAATATCCAGCCTAACTGTCCTGATACAAATGCTCCTACAACAAAAAGTGTCATTACATGTCCCATTGTCAGAAATACAAGCATACTTTTTTGGCTCAAGGAAAATTTACCAAAGAATATTTTTCTCCAGTGATCCATAAAAACTCTTGTAATGCCGTATGACCATCTCATTTGCTGCTTTAGAAAACTTTTTAGTGTAAATGGAACCTCACCTGCCACCTTAAGATTAGAAACATAAAGCGACGTATACCCTTTATCAAATATTTTCATTGAAAGGTCTGCATCTTCAGTTATACTATTTTCATTCCACCCATCGCATTCCAGAAGCACGCTTTTTCGTATTGCACCATGAGTACCGCAGAAAAATACGGTATTAAGCCTGCTGCTTATAGGCATTATGCAATTGTGATATATCATCAAAAGAGCTGCAGCAAACTTTGATATAATGTTATGGTTGTAGTTAATATAGTCCATTCTTGACTGTACAAATGCGAGTTTATTGTCTGTAACAAGTGGAGAAACTATTTTTCTTAAGAAATCTTTTTTAGGTATGAAATCTGAATCAAATATCACTATAATTTCGCCATTAGAGTATTTTGTAGCATTGTTGAGTGCACCTGATTTGAAGCCTTCTCTGTTGTTTCTTGTAATCAATTTTACGTTTTTTTTGCCTTTAATGAAATTTTTTATTATCTTTGTTGTCATGCCGTCATTGCTATCGTCAGCTATAACTATATCATACTTGTTCTTTGGGTAATCAAAATTCAGGCATTTTTTGATGCAGCGAACAGCAACAGGATCATTATAGACTGGTATTTGCACAGTAACTGTTGGTAGGTCTATATCAGGGATTTGCTTGAATTTGTAAGGAATGTGTTTGAATTTTATAGAAATTAGAGTTAGGATATAGAAGAGAAGCGATAGGAACATTACAGGTATGAGTAGTGTCTGATAAATAATCAGGTTAATTATGTATGCTTCCATATATAGAATTGTCGATGGTGGATTTAAAGTTGTCCAAGAAATGTTCATTCTTGACTTCTAATAGCAAAAAACCATAAAATGTTAGATGGTTTTGCTATAAAGCCTTTTTTTGGGGATTGTTAACACCAAATACCACTAATGTGAGTTTATCTCCTGCAAGCGTTAGGTCGGAATAACTTTTGCCTTTTAGGTATATTGTTTGATTAACTAATTCTAATTCTGTTTTATTTGTATGATTAGGGCCAATAAGCCATAATGTGTTACCTGATGGAGGTCCTGTGATAGTTATGTTGTTTGCATCATGGGTCTCTCCATTTGCATTATACCATTTCCCATCTGTGGTGTAAAAATAGTCAAATTTTAACAATTTTCCTTGGTAGGAAAGGAATATTGGTATCTTTCCTAAGTCTATGAGAACTACTCTATAAAACGCATTTTCTGATTCATTTGACCCATCAAATACTACGTTTATTTTCTCACTTTTTAAGAAAATTTCTCGTATTCCTATGTTATCATTTACAGGTATTTTCAAGGCTTCGTTTATGTCATTTCGGAATGTGTATACCTGGGAGCCATGACCTTCGAATCTAAGTTCTTTTACTGGCTCTGGCGTTTCACCTATACATCCTGCAGTTAAGACTAGTGCTAAAATTAGCATAGATATAATAGCAATTCGCATAAGATCATAATATCGCAAATCTTAAGTATTGTGTACCATATCTTGTTCTAATGTAGCATTTTTGGGTGCTACATAAATTTGAAGAGCAGCATAGTTATAATCAAAATTATTGCTGCTGCAGCTACGATAAAGATAGTTATAAATTCGTCTGATATTGGCGGTGATTGTAGTTGAGATGCTGCTTGAGATTGAGGTTGAGTTTGAGGTTTAGGTGGCTCAGTTTTAGGTTCTGATGGCTCCTTCTGTGTTTGATTCAGTGCCACACTGGTTGGACAATCTTTAGCGCAGTTTTTATTATTCTCTCCTTTTTCAGTTTCGCATATTACATTACCACATATTGTACAGTTACTTGTATTCAAAACACACTTTGTACATACAACATTACCCATAGTAAAGCCCAATGATACACATGTATTATTTCTGAGATTGTTCCCATCACACATCTCTCCTCTTTCTATGATGTTGTTTCCACATATTGCAGTTTCTGTACCTATTGCAAACAATCCAAGATTGTTTGATATGGCCTGATATTCAGAGTATACAGGTCCCTCAATTTTTGTGGTCTCAAGTTGCTTCCAAGTAGCATTCTTTGTACCATTATAGCTATACAGGGAAATATTCGCACCATTAGAATCAGAGTTCAATATTCTGAAATTAATTTTTGCACTAGAAATCTCTCCATCATGAACTGCTTCAATCCATTGTATAACAGTTGAGTTAGTAATCATGGGAATATTAGATGGCTTATCTGAAAGTAGTCTAAATTCCAACTGCAAATTCTGTGTTTTAGTTAATTCAATATAGACTTTTTTAAAAGCAAAGTCTGCTTTGTCTATAATAATTTCTGCTGAACTAACAGAAGGGAAAAAGTATATTGCTCTTGAAAGTGTTTTTGTAGTGCTAACTGTGAAATTGGCCTTTTTCTCAGCAGAGTTGCCAGCACTATCTACTGCAGTACAGGTCACAAAATATGTTCCTGTTATATTTGTTTCCTTGAATTCCAGGAATTGTCCAGATGTCACAAAGACTGTTTTTGTTGCTCCTGCCGGATTTTTTATATCAACAGAAATTTGTGGAACGTATACATTATCAGTAGCCTGACAATTTATTCCTATATTATCACCGTGCAATATGTCTTTTGATGATAATAACAAATTAACAGAAGGACTTGCTGTATCCACTGTAAAACTTCTCAAAACAGAGTTTCCTATATTTCCTGCATCATCAACACATGATACCTTCCATGAATACGTTCCGTTGGTCATCCCTGAAATAAATTTTGTTATTTTGGTAATACTTGGTGTGCTTACACTTGAATTAACTATACTGTTTACTATTAGGTCGCATGCAATACTGGTATCAATATTATCTTCTACGCCCCAACTCAGCGAATTTGTTGTGGTTATTGTAGATAAGCCATCTACTGGTTTGTCAAGTGAAACTACTGGTGGTTTTGTATCAAGTGTAAATGACGATGCTGAAGAATTTTCATTGGATGTTGCATTGGTGCATGACACACTCCAGTTATGTTTACCATCAACAGAACTATGAATAAACGTTGTGTTTGTATTTGCAACTGGGGAAAGAGTACCTACATTATTGCCATCGATTTTTACTAGGCAGCTTGTACTACCTGCCATTGTATGATTGAATATCAGGGATGACGAGTTTGTAACTATATCATTAATAGGAAATAGAACATTGACAGCACCGAATGCAATACTAGAAATCAAAACAAATGTTAACAGTGTGAAAACTAGTTTCATAATAAGCTTCATAATCTATACTTGTTGGTTTCTTTGTATATATAGTTAAAATTGCGATAGATAGTTCTAAAAAATTATAGAAAAGTAAAATAAAAAAGAAAAATGGCTTGGCTTATGTTCACACAGTGGTTGTGCTCAATACACCGCTCTTAATCACAACGCGTGATCTGCCTGTGAAGGCTGATTTAGCTGGATCGGAATCGAATGTTTGAACCCATTTTGCTGCTTCTCTTGTTTCTGCTGCTTCGTAACCTGCTACAACTAGCGCGCTTTTTCCTGCTGTAAAGGCATCGCTAACCAAATCTATAATAGATGTACCTGGTCCGTTGTCTCTGAAGAATTGTGTGTCTCTTGTTTTACCAGCTGTTGCCAATTCTGCTACTAGTGTGTTGACAACTGGTCCTCCAACCAAGATCAAGTTCATTGTTGTCTTGTCAGCATTTGTGATCTCTGTGTCAAGCTTTCCGAGTGCTGTTTTTATTGGGACAGCTGACTTGAGAGTTGTTGCTGCTGATGAACCTCCTGAGGTTGCAACAGCATCTGACTTTAGTACAACGATGTTTGCTGTAACTTGGTCATCTGGATAGAAAACTTTTACATTGTCCTGAGATTTTGTATCTCTCCAAATGTATGTTCCCCAGATGTCGACTTGAGAATCGATGTTTGAATCTGATCCCCATGTCTGAGATCCTGACTTTACACCTGCTGTTAAATCTGGTGCTCCTGCTATTGCTAGGTTGCTTGATCCGGAAACTTCTGTTGTTGCTGGTATAATTACAGCTGCCTGATTTCCATCAGAGTCTTTCTCTTCAACTATAATGATTGAAGGCTGTGTTAAAGTTGTACCGGTTCCTGCTACCCTAACATTCATGGTTGTTGCAGATGTCTGTGTTAAGTTGTATTTTGTAGCGCCTGTTGCTGTACGACCTACTGTTACAATAGCACTGCTACCAGAAACTGAAGTGTTCAACAAACCTGTAGATGAAACAACTGATGTTGTACCATCTTCTTTGTTTGCTGCTGTAAAGCTAACCAATCCCGCTGTTTCTGTAAGTGTGAATGCACCTGTAGGGAACTGGTACTTCATACCGTTCATTATCGGGACACTGTTTGTTCCGTTTGCAAATGCTACCCATTCACCATTCTTACCCTTAATAGCTGGGAAGACTGTTATAAAATCTCCCACAAGACCTAGGGCTGAATTTGTTCCCCATGTTACTCTGAATGATGTTGAGCTTACGTTTGCGAAATTATAGTTCTGTCCATCGATAACAGCTGTTTCTTGGTTGTCAGTACCTGCTGTAATCTTTGTTGTCGTACCTGAAACTACGTCGCGCAGATCTATAGATGAAGATGTTGTTCCATCAAGACTGACTGATGTGACTTCATAGATGTGTGGAAAGCCTCCTGCATCAAGGACTAGATATTGGTCCCTTGAAATGGTATCATTCTCAACGACATGTATTATATCTCCATTATTGTCACCAAGAAGCAACTGTGTTGCTGCTGTCGTACCTTTGTACGCCCAATTAAAGCCGCTTATATCTTGGTTTTTGTCGTCCTTTCCTGTTACCACCAATGAACTGTCTCCTGAGTTTCTTACTTCCCATTGGTTACCTGCTTTCAAGCCTCCTGACATTGACGTAAAGCCAATTTTGAAGGTTTTCCAAGCTGTATCCGTATAGCTTCCTCCTAATGACAAAAAGTCGTTAGTACTAGAAGCCCCTCCTACTGTCACTGCAATCTGTGTTAGCAAGCCTGCTGATGTTGAAAGGTCGACGAATGTTCCGTCTACTGATGTCTCGTCCTTTCCGAGCTTCACTTTTGAACCTTCTTGCAATGTAACTTGCTCTGCACCAAGTAATACCTTGACGCTGTTCTGGGTCTGATCATTTGTATTGATCAAAAAGACGTCATCTACATAGACGTCAAGACCACCGATAGTTACTGCAGATGATCCTTTTGTTACGCTCCTTTGGTCAGTACCTACCTTTATAACAGCTACTGTAGCTGTAGAAGCTCCAACTAGTGTTACTGAGTAAGTTGTGCCGCCAACTGTTGTTGTGATGGTTTCTCCACCTTGAAGTATTTGCGATATTGCACCGCCGAACAAAACAAGTTTGTCAGTTGAGGTTCCTCCGAAACTTGAACTTGTACCACTGGATATTGTATAGTCTTTTCCGAAGAGTGTTATTTTCTCTCCGACTGCTGTTGATCCATTGACGCCTACATCAAAGACAACTCTTGTTTTATATAAGTATTCTGTTGCACTTGGTGCTGTTGTGAAACGTCCAAAATTGTAGGACGGATCTGCGCCTGAAGTGCTGGTTGCTTTGTCGTAGTCAAGTCTATAGTTTGCGGTTGTTCCTACTGGAGTGAGGTCGATGAACTGTCTGTATTTGTGTGTTGTTCCTCTATCAACATCTGAGAATGACCCTGTTTTCAAAACAGATGGCAAGTCGTCAGATGTCAATGTATTTCTCAAACCAGTTTTACCTAACGTATCTTGTAGAAGTATTTGTGTTGTTTTTGTTGCAATTTCTTTTCCTTCACCACTTATTGATACAGGGACTTGTGCGCCTGAAACTGTTACGGTTGTTGAGGTTTCTCCACCAAGACGTGCTGCAATATCTATTGCGCCTACAACGTCGCTTGGAGCTGCCTTTGCACCGACAACAATTAGTGCATTTGATTGTCCTGCATCTACGAATGGTGCTGGGAATTTGTCGAGCTGTGCAGATGCTATACTACTGCCTGTTACTAGTGCAGCCATAGTAC
>CAYMYT010000029.1:0-2529 GCA_964394755.1 uncultured archaeon | reverse complement strand
AGTACCGACTGCTGCTATTTTTCCGATCTTTGTTAAAATTTGCATATTACTTTATCCTCCATATTTACAAGCCCATAAAAGTATTTTGTTTGGTAAACCTCTTACAGACAGTTCATTGTTTGCATGTTGATCTAATTATATACACTTAGTCCATATATAAACCTGACGCGGAACAGTTGCCAAAATCGTATTTTATATACTTAATACATCTAATAAAGGTTTACAAAATATTTATATAGCTTTTAAAAGTTTAAAAGCCTATATTTTTCTTTATTAGATATCAAAAGTCTATATTCCTTCACTTTTTGACGTTATCTTTAGCATCTTTGTTTTGCTGTTTAAGTTTGATGATGTTTGTACGGCCTTTTGGGGTTTTTTCAATTATACCACGATCAATGAGATTTGTTATTATTCTTGACGTTTTTGCTTTGCTGAAATCTGTTTCTTTCACTATGGTTCGTTGATCAGCTTGTTTTTTCTGTAAAACAATTTGCATGACCTTGCGCTCATTGTCAGTTAATATAGGAAGTATGTTTTTCACAGTAGATTTTCTGCGGATATATATGTAAAAAATTATGATTACTACAAAAATAGAGAATACCGAGGCTATTGGTACTAGGAGTGTGTTCAGAGTGTCTTGAACAGTTAGTTTTTCGTATATAAGATGAATGTCATAATCATCACCAAGCTTCGGTTCCATTTGCCATTGTACAAATATATGACGACCATCACTTCCTTGTTTACCAAAGTCAGGTTCAAAAGGTTTCAGGCCTGTTTCAGAGAGTTTGGATGGTTCTAATAGGGCTGTACCAAGGGGTAGTCTTATTTTTATTATAAGGCTATCTATATTTTCTGTTACATAGAATCTGTATCGTAGTGTAAAGAAATTCTGAAGGTTTTGTACTGAAAATGTTCTGAATTTGTATGTAATGCTGTTTGTGTCAATATCATTACAGATTATTTCAACACCAATTTGGCGTTTTGTAAGGAAACAGTTTATAGGGGTTTCGTTTGATTTTGAGTTTGAATTCAAATTAGAGAAAACTTTTAGGTCTGAGATGCTGGATAAAATGTAATATGTAGATTTTGTTATGTTATTTTTATAATCGACTCTAACAACCCAATCTGCTGTTTGGTCTTCGTTCAGTGAGATGTTTATATTTTGCTCCTTAATATTCGAGTAGGATGGTAATATGATAAAGGCCAAAAATAATAGTAATATAATTTTCTTCATATGTAACTAGTAATCAAAAATAATAAATAAGAGATAAACGGCCAGATCTGGCATGTTCCATAACCATCACTTCTTTTTCTCAGCGTTTATGATTATTCCACCTACACCAGCTGCTGCAAATTCATGAACAAGAGCTGCCAATATATTGGTAATGTTTTGTATATCTCCTATTTTTAATTGGATTTTATCAGGACCTAATATTTCAACTGAGCTTGGACCGTATAAAAGTACGATATTTATTATGGAAAATAGGTCTTTTGCGAAGAGTTTTAGCTCTGCAACCTTTGAATATCCATTAGGTATATTTTTAGTTGGTTTTTCAACGTATTTTGAGTCGTGATATTTTGTTTCATAGACGTATATATTTGGGGTATTTGCAAGTTTTTTTATATGCTCTTCAAGCGCTGTATTTAGTATTTCTTCATTAACAGCCAAAGCTTCTATAGCAAGCCATGATTCTATCCAGCCTTCTTTGCGCTTTTTATTTATCTCTTCGTTGTTTACTTGTTCCATGCTATTAACCTTCTGATATCTGTTTACTAATTTTGGAAAAGGATTTAAACCGGAATACGTAATTAGTTTCATGAGAATGCTATATGCTGGTCTTTCCATAATAGCTACTATATCCTTCATAGGTTCTATACTTGCTATATATACACTTTTTCAATTAAGTGGTGCTGTGAATAAATTAAATGAAATTGATTTGACAACAGTACAAAATCCTGCGCTGGATCTAGGATTTGTTAAGGATGTTGTACCTATGCTCCAAGGTTTTATCTTACTAGGATTTGGTTGGTCTATAACGGTTGCTATCACATCATTGGCTGTTATATACATTGCTCTACAAAGGTTCAAGAATGCCTCTGTAGCTCAGCTGGTAGAATAAAATAATAATAATATTACCACAAGCGGCTGCCCCGTAAGAGATTATCAAGATAATACACATTGATTGTCGACGATCAGCAGGCCGAGGGTTCGACTCCCTCCAGGGGCTCTGACATCAGATAAAATTAGTTGATTGATATGTATGAATACATAGCACGTTTTCTAGGAAAATTCCACAGTAAAAAGGAAAAATATACTGATGATGATTGGCCATGGAAAGATGATAAAGGAAGAACACTTTATGGATTGCGATCCAGACCTATTAATTTCATAGATAGACTTTTATGGGCTATGAAAACGTAGTCCAAGAAAGCATTGTTTTCTGAAGAGATAAAAAGTTGAAAATGATCTTGATTAATATCAGATCTTCCTTGTATACCCACAACTAAAGTTGTGGGTTTGTGGGAAGA
>CAYMYT010000028.1:608-9405 GCA_964394755.1 uncultured archaeon | reverse complement strand
AAGGTGAAAATATGGGATTACGTCCTGGACGATGTTACAAAAGATTGCAGAGGCCATATACACGTACCTCTGTCCACGTTCCAAAAAAAGGATATGTTAAAGGAGTGCCGAGACATAAAATTGCACAGTTTGAAATGGGAAAATTAGGGACCTACGATTTTTCTGTATTTCTTATCGCAAAGAGTGATGTTCAGGTAAGGCATAATGCACTTGAGTCATCACGTGTTTCTGCTGCACAGACTATGGAAAAGGTTTCTGGAAAAGAGTCAGGATTTTTCTTTAAGGTTCGGGTATATCCACATCATGTTATTAGGGAGAATGCAATGGCTACAGGAGCTGGTGCAGATCGATTTCAACAAGGGATGAGACAGTCATTTGGAAAACCTATAGGTACAGCTGCTCGCGTTATGAAAGGTCAAAAAATCTTTGAAATAAGGACAGATAAAGACAAGCTAAAAACTGCGAAGTTAGCACTTAAAAGGGCAGCCTATAAGTTGCCTGTTCAATGCAGTATTATAACTCAGAGCAATATGATTGCTGAAAGCAAAACTTAATAGGATCTGTTTCTTGGGAAGTGGAGAGACTTTCTTTCTCTGATCTTCCTAATCTCATCTTCTTAATATTTCTATGAGAAGATGGGATATCTTCAGAAAGCAGAGCTTTCTAAGGTCTCGAATACAGACAATAATTATATCTGGCATTTTGTGTATATTCAAGACAAAGAAGGGATTGTTATGATAATATCGCAAAGCCATCTGTTTCTTGGGAAGTGCAGAGACCTTCTTTATCTGGTCTTCCTAACATTTTCTCAGGAAGACAAGATCTCGAATACACAAAGTGTATTCAAGATAAAGAAAGGGTTATTTGTAATAATATTGTGAAGCCACATGTTTTTTGGAGTTCGCAAAGACCTTTTTTTCTAAAAAAGGGATTTGCTAAGAAGGATCCTATTTACCCGTATCCAAAATCTTCTAAAGATTTATCAAAAGTTATACCTTGTTTCTCAGCAACACCTTTTGCTATTATCCATAGAATAAGAGAAACAGATTTCTTTCCTTTATTGTTGCAAGGAATTGCAAGATCTATGAATGATGTTTCGTTGAATGTATCTGTCAAGCCTATTATTGGAATTCTCATTTTAACAGCTTCTTTCATAGCCTGCTTGTCTATTTTTGGATCTGTCACAAGTAGAAGATCTGGTTCATAGAATTCCTTGAAACCTGGGTTTGTTAAGGAGCCAGGCATAAATCTTCCTACGATAGTGTCAGCACCTATACTTTCTGCAAACACTGTTGCAGGTCCTTTTACAACATCTTTTTTTACAATTACCAGTACTCTTCGGCTTCTTGCAATCATGTTTATTGCATGATTTATACGCCTATCAATAAGGCCTATGTTTAGGACGGCAAGGCCGTCAGGTCTAATTTTGTAAATGAAGCGTGCCATGCTTGATGTATGAACATTCATTCCTATATGGACGCCTGCTGATAAGTATTTTTCTCTTGGAACGAGAAGATATTCTTTTTTCATAGCTATAGATATGGACACAAATCTTAAGAACCTTACTTCGCTAATTTTCTAGCTTTAGTTTTAGCTTTAGGTTTAGGTTTTGCGTTTCGCAGTAAGTGGAATAACACCACCTTCAAATTCAAGCTTTGCTATTTCTTTTGGGTTGCTAGCATCAGTCTTAATTAGTACAGGTGCACCCATAGATATCTGGAGTGCTCTTGCTGATATAATTCTTACTTTCTCAAAACGTGTCATTTCTTGATATTCCATATAATCACCTAGGTGGTAAAATCAATTGTGTATAGGAATGCATTTAAGCTTGTGAAAATCGCGTGATCAACCAATATATCGTAATTCTTCGCCTTTACCTTTTGGAAGATCTTCTATAATTCTTTTGTGTATCTTTTCAGTCTTTTTCATATGCTCTTCCATATCCTTTATCGTTTTTTCAAGACTAGATAAATTTAATTTTAAACCAAGTATTTTTCCAAGTGTTTTTAGAACCCTGTCAGCAGCTTTAGGATCAGTTATAGGTAATCCAAAAGTTTCACCCATGAGGCACAACCCTTCCATTCCTCTTGCACGACCCATTCCAATTAGAAGACCTGAAGCACCTACTATTGTTCCTACCTGATGTTCTTTACCAAAATTAATGTCATACTTCTTATATTTTTTTATAAGAGATACATCACTTACAGCTCCTATTACTTTTGGTTCATCAACAACACGTTCTTCGCCGAATCCGCCTATTGTAATTATTTCCTTGATACCTAGCTTTTCTGAAAAGTTGAGTACAGCTTCACAAAATTCATAGTGTCCTTCTGAGGAAACGCTTTGAGTGTCACCTGTCAAAACAACAATATCACGACTTTTTCCATGATAATAGAAGAATTCACATTTGAGTACAGATACAGTAGCATCATTATGCATGATAACTAACGGAAGAAAGTGAGGAGTATATAACTCTGCAAATTTTTTCATTTTAAGTTCGTTTACGAGATAACCTGCTGCTATTCTCCCTACGTTGCCTATTCCTGGAAGACCTTCTACTAGAATAGGTTTTCTCAGTTTTGGCTTTTCTAATATTGTTATCTTGGTTTCCACAATTCATCTAGTCTCCATTATTTGTGCAAAGTGCATACACAGCATAATCTGTATTTTACTATTTTTGCCAGTGACATCAGAATAACACCGATGAAGTACCATGTCATAACAGTTGTATTTAGTGCTGTCGGGTCTTCAGATCTCAACTGTACTGCAAATCCACCTACTAGTGCCCATATGCCTACAACGAGGAGCACCCAGATTACGACAAGCCATACAGGATTGCACATACATTTGGTTTCTTTCTTTTCCATTGCACTAATTGGCTTCGGGTGTCTTAAAGCTTTTTTTTACTAATTTTGGAGGATGCGCACTTATTGTTTCTTTACAACAGAAATCCTTCATAGAATACTTACAGCATACAGGACATATTTTGAGCTTCATATTTATTTCACAATCTTCGAACATGCTATAGCATGTTCTAGATCACATCTTCCTACAACATATTAGGAAGATCTGATTTCAGCTTTAGTCTCATACTTTGCTTGTTTTGCCCGGTCAAGAAGTTGGCCAAGTTTTTCAGAAAATTCTTTTTCCCCACGCTTTGCATTCTGTGTTGTAAATCTTATGAGATACTTTGGAGCAGCTATATAGCTCACATCTAAACCAACTTTTTCACCATATTTTAGTATTTCTTTTATCATGTTAATACCTTGACCGCTACTACTAGTTATACTAATCACAGTACTGAATTCAAAATTCTTTTTAGTTATGGATTTTTGCGCAATATCCCTGATTTGTGTAAACCATTTTTCCGGTATTTGCGCAGAAACTATTTCAGGATTGCTGATAGAAAGTCTAAATACCTCGTAAATGGATCCGAATTTTTCCTGTAATGAAAAACCGATTTCTTCATAAGATTGTTCAAGACTTAATCCTAATGCACTGCCTGCGATCTCAAACCATTTCTCAGCGCGCTTCTCTAAACTATATAGTTTTAATCTTTCTTTCTTTTGCTTCTCGCTTACGCGCTTAATAGATAGGGTTATCCCTTCTCTAGAATTGAGAACTTTGCATACAACAATCTGATTGGGCTTAACAAAGTGTTTTATATCCTTAACCCAGCCTGATGTTATCTCACCTATATGTATCATACCTTCTAGGTCGTACTCTAAGATAAGCGCAAAGACAGAATTTGGATTTATTTTTGTGATCTTACAAATGACAAGATCATTTTGTAAGGGTTTTCCAGATCTCTTCATACCATCTCCATGATATCCGAGACTATACGAGCTTTGCCCCCAGTAGGTTGTGCAATGGTGTTTTGACAAACAAGACATTTAACTTCCTGTGCAGGTTTGTTAAATATAATTTGTTCGTTCTTACAACTCTTACATTTTACCTTTATAAACCTCCCAGTCATAGAGAAATAATTATAGTGAAACAAATAAATAATCATGGTATTATAAATTTGTTTCCCATATAGTCAACCAAGACGTATTTACCATATGATTTTCTTGGTTGACTATGAATATAACAGTTAAATAATTTTGCAAAAATAGGTTTTTGATATGAAAATAAACGACGTGTTAGAGATCGTGGAAATTGCAAGAGACACCGGTAAAATAAGAAAAGGAGTGAATGAAGCTACAAAGGCGGTGGAAAGAGGAACTGCAAAGCTTGTTGTTATTGCAGATGACGTAAGTCCACCAGAAGTAGTTATGCACTTTCCGATGTTGTGCGATGAAAAAAAGATACCTTTATTTAAGGTGTCCTCAAAACTAGAACTTGGTCGTGCAGCAGGTCTTGGTGTTGGCTCAAGTGCTATTGCTGTTGTTGATGCAGGCGAAGCAAAAGACAGACTTAGTGGACTGGTGTAATAGATGGCGGATAAGGCAGTTCCAGCAGAAATAATCTCGATACTTCAAAGAGAAGGTAATAAAGGAGTACTTAGAGTAAGATGTAGACTTACCGATGGTTCGGATAAAGGAAAAGTGCTTACAAGAAATGTTATAGGTTCTGTTCGCGTTGGTGATATGCTCATGCTTCTTGAAACTGAAATGGAATCATCTGGAAGCTACGGTAGACGATAGAGTTGTTAAATATGGCAAAATGTAGTTTCTGCTCTTGTGTTATAGAATCAGGCACTGGAAGTATGTTTGTAGAACGTACAGGAGAGATATCATGGTTCTGTTCAAACAAGTGTGAAAAGAATATAGAGATAAGGGATCCGAGGAAAGTGAAATGGGTAGTGAAACGAAAAGGATAGTACGTATAGTATCGACTGATATACTAGGAGAACTTAATACTGGACGTGCGATTATGCGTATAAAAGGTATAAGGTTTATGTTTGCAAGAGCAATTTGCATACTGACAGGAATAGATTTTAAGAGGCCTATAGGTCAGCTAAGCGACGAAGAAATTAAAATTCTTGAATCTTCGATAAAGGACCCAAAACTTCCTGAATGGATGCTAAATAGACGAGGATATTCGAATGAGAAGAAGCATGTGGTTGGTGTAGATCTTGATATTAGGAATATGGATGATATCAACCTGCTTAAACATGTAAGATCTTACAGGGGTATTAGACACGAGCTAAGACTTCCTGTAAGAGGTCAACGCACAAAAAGTACACATAGAAAAGGTGGTGGTGCAGTTAGGAAGAAGAAGGTGCAGCCAGAGACTGGTGGCGGTAAGGAGAAGAAGTAAGTAAAGTATAATAAGAGGTTAGATAACAGGTAATAAATATGGGTCATCCAAAATTTCATAGAAAGTGTTACGCAAGGCCAAAAAAGCCATTCTATAAGGCACGCATAGACAAGGAAAAAGCTATTTTACAAAGTTTTGGTTTAAGACGCAAGCATGAGATATGGAGAGCTGAAGGTATACTTCGTGATTACAGAAGACGTGCACGTGAACTTCTTGCTAGACCAAATGCAGTGCTTGAAAAGGAGCTTATAGCAAAGGTAGATAATCTAGGATTGAAATGCAGTAGTTTGGATGATGTGCTTGGTGTAAGTCTAGAGGATTTTCTTGGTAGAAGATTGCAGACTATTGTGTATAAGAAAGGTATATCTAGCACTGCAAGACAAGCTAGGCAGTATATTGTTCATGGACATATAAATGTTGATAATAGAAGAGTTAGGTGGCCAAGCTTTTTGGTTACAGTTGATCTTGAGGATAAAATTGCGAAGTGTTAATCTAGGGCGTTAATATGACTACTAATGAAAGATGGGGAATTGCACATATTTTTTCTAGTCTAAATAATACTTTGATACATATTACGGATATAACAGGTTCTGAAACTATTGCATTTGCATCAGGAGGAATGGTTACTAACAGAGACATGAATAAAGGAAAACCGTTTACAGCAATGAATGCTGCTAGAAAAGCTGCTGAAAAAGCGTCTCAACAAGGTATTACTGGTCTTCATATAAGAGTGAGGGCACCTGGCGGTACTAAGTCAAGGATTCCTGGGCAGGGCGCACAAGCAGGAATAAGAGCTTTGGCTAGGGCAGGATTTCGCATAGGCAGTATTGAGGATATTACACCGGTGCCGCATGATAGTACAAGAAAGAAGGGCGGAAGAAGAGGAAGACGTGTTTAATGAAAGCTGTCTGTCTGTTTTAAAGTTTATAGTTATGGACAATAAAATACTGAAGGATTTTGTTCCAAAATCCTTCTCATATATTTATTGTCCTAACTGTATGTGAAGACATAAATATAATATCTAGTATAAAAAGTTATGTCTTACACTATATCTAATCTAAGAGGAGAATATGAATATAACAATAACAAAAAGTGATGAGCGCAAAATCAACTTTGTTTTGGAGGCAGATGTAGCTTTTGCTAATGCCTTGCGTAGAATAGCTTTGAATGAAGTGCCTACAATGGCAATAGAAATAGTTGATATCGAAGAGAATAATTCAGGGCTTTTTGATGAAATTCTTGCGCATCGTCTAGGTCTTATTCCTTTGAAATTTAATCAAAAACTTTTCAATTTCAAAGATGACTGCAAATGCAAAGGAGAAGGTTGTACTAGGTGCGAAGCGACACTTTCTCTTGAGGTTGATGGTCCTTATATGGTCACAGCTAAGGAGCTTAGTGGTGATCTTGAAGCAGCAGATCCTAATATACCAATTGTAGAGCTGCTTGAGGGTCAGCGTTTGAAGCTTACAGCAATAGCACAGCTAGGGATGGGCAAGGATCATTCTAAGTGGCAAGCAAGTATTGCTGCTTATAGGAATAAGCCTATAGTCAAAATAAAACAGGGAAAGGATGCTCATGGATGCGATGAAGTGTGTCCTACAAATGTCTTTGAGAAAAAGGATGGGAAAGTGAAGGTTGCACGTGAAGATGATTGCATACTTTGTATGAAGTGCGTAGAAGTTTCAGAAGATGTTAGTGTTACAGCTGATCAAAACAGTTTTATTTTTAATATAGAGACTGTAAGTGGATTGAGCGCAAAGCAAATTCTAGAAACTGCTTTGGATATCATAGAAGAGCGTTCTGAGAATTTTGCTTCTACGTTGAAGAAAGAGTTGAAGTAGAGTTATCTATTTCATATTATTTAGCTGAATTATAATTTCTGGAATACAGATATTCAAAAAATTGTCAATTTCTATAAACTTAACAATAGCTTTAAATAATTATTAACACGATAATAATTAAATTATTAACACGTTAATATTAAGAGGTTTAATGTATGCCAAAGGATTTCTATGACAGAGAAGATGAACTGGCAGACCTAAATAAAAGGCTTGAGAGCCTGAAGACTGGCGAGTTTATTTCAATTTATGGCCGTCGCAGGGTTGGCAAGACCGAGCTTATGAAGCAGTTCCTTGAAACGGCGCAGTCAAAAAAGCTGTATTTTTACGTAGACTTAATGGAAAGACCCGGCCTAATCGAATCTATGGCCAGCGAAATAACCAAACAGTTGGGTGATGCGGTTAGATTCGAAAAATGGGATGACTTTTTTGATTATATAATTCAGAAATCGTCCAAGGAAAAGCTCATTCTCGTCATAGACGAATTCCAGCGTTTTCTTGAGATATCGCCCGAATTCATAACGAAAATGCAGCGTTATTGGGACGAGAAATTGAGGCATAACAAGATACTGATCGTTATCGTCGGGTCTTCTATCGGTATGATGCACAGGATTACAAAAAGCTACGCCGCCCCGCTTTATGGAAGGATTAGCATGCGCACAAAAATTAGTCCTTTCAGATATGTGGATTTCAGGAAAATGTTCAGATCTATGAGTGAAGAAGAAAAAGTCAATCATTATGCAGTATTCGGTGGCACGCCGTATTACCTGATGCAAGTAAAAGAAATGGACGATAATATTCATAGCTGTATAACAAGCCTGATCCTGAACAAAGGCGGAAAGCTTTACGAAGAGCCTGCCATACTCATGGAGTCTGAGAATATACGCACGCATGCTAGATACAATGCGATACTGCAGGCAATTGCACTAGGCAAGGAAATACCAAAAGAGATAGAGGATTACACACATATACCATCTACAACACTACCAGCTTACCTGAGGCGACTGGATGATCTGCTGGATTTAGTATATAGAAAGAAGCCTATCCTAGGAAAAGAAAAGCATGGAAGATATAGACTGAGAGACAACTTTTTCAGTTTCTGGTATAAGTTTGTTTTTCCAAACCAGTCAAGACTCAACCTGGGTCATGTAAAGGAGGTCGAATCCCAAATAAAAGAAAACATGGGCGGCTATGTCGGGCATATTTTCGAGAACATAATTCATGAATTGCTTTTGCTTTATAGTGGCAGGCAAAAGATAAAGGGCATTGAAATTGATTTCGACGAAGTCGGAAGCTGGTGGGACCGCAAAGCGAATGAAATTGACATCGTGGCTTACAGCAGGAAAAAAGGAAATATCCTACTTGGAGAAATAAAGTGGACAAATGAGAAAGTAGATGCTGACTTGTTTGATGACCTTGTTAGAAAATCAAAGCTCGTCAACTTCCGCGGCATGGCCAAGTTTATAATGATCTCAAAGAGTGGCTTCACAAAAAGGTGCATCGAGAAGATGGAACAGATGCATTGCGTTTACCTTGACCTGACTGATATTGAAAAGCTCTTTGATGATGCACATGAAAAAGGTAAATGAAGCGCACAAACCAGAAGGTAGATAAGCGACACGCACTTCGATCATGAAACTCTAATCAGATTTTCTAAATTGATTCCAGTCAATTTTGCCAATTTTTCTCTGAAAATA
>CAYMYT010000028.1:0-598 GCA_964394755.1 uncultured archaeon | reverse complement strand
TAAGCAAATATTAGAGCAATTAGAAATGCGATGAATAGCATTATCAAAAACATTGCATTATATTCAAATGCTGTACTACCTAAAAATGTATAGATAGCTGTAACAGGAAGCATGCCCAATACAGAGGCAATAATAAATTTTGATGGGCTTATATTCGTGAGGCCAGCTGCGTAGCTTACAATATCAAAAGAAAATATTGGAACAAGCCTTAGTACAAAAATTCCCATAAACCCTTTTTTACTGTCAAACTTGTCAAGTATATTTAATTTATCGTACTTTTCTAATTTTCTCTTGACATATTTTCTTCCAAGATTTCTTGCGATATAGAATGCAATAATAGAACCTAGCGTAGCTCCCAATATTGTCAGGGCTAGGGCTACCCACGGTCCAAAGATGAATCCAGCAGCAAGAACAAATGGGATAGATGGTATCGGAACTATAATTATACCGATTGCTATGATACCCACATAGAGTAAAGGTCCTAAAGCGCCTAAAGACAAAATTGCTTCACGAATATTCTGGGCGCTTAGAATTCCTGATTTATCAAAAAGAGTTGCGTATAGCACTGTTGATAAAACTAATAGGAAAAGAATGATGT
>CAYMYT010000027.1:9171-9431 GCA_964394755.1 uncultured archaeon | reverse complement strand
AATGTTTCAGATGATATTTGGAAAATTCTGAAAGCAGAGTCAGTAAAGCATGACAGAACTATAGGAAGCATGCTTGAGTTGCTTGTAAAAGAGCATATTGCAAGAGAAAAATCAAAAGAAAACACATGGGATGTCTTATTGAACTGGAAACCAGGAGTAACAAAGAAAGAGGTCGAACAGATAGAGATAGAAATGAAGCGATTTAGAGAATCCTTTGAGATGAGAAAATAGTATGATAGTCCTAGATACATCGATACTTA
>CAYMYT010000027.1:5184-9161 GCA_964394755.1 uncultured archaeon | reverse complement strand
GTCTTACACTCGTCACTGAATTCCTCTAGATTATTTTCAGAACTGAAGTATGATATGGAAAAGCGCGGTAAAAGCTTATCAGCATTCGACATTCTAATAGCGTCTATTGTAATGGATAATGGTGGAACTCTTTTAACAATGGATAAAGACTTTGGTGCAATAAAGGATCTGAATAAGATAATACTCTAGTATTAGTACTATAAAGATTCTAAAATATTCCTTATTTTATCTTTGCCTATTGCAATGATAAAAGCTCCAAGACGTGGACCTGATGTTTTGCCTGTAAGAATCTGGTATATGATACTGAAGAAGTGTTTTGGTTCTATGTCATATGAGCGAGATATTTGATAGACGTATGATTGAAGTTCTTCTTCATTGATATCTCTTTTTAGTTCGACACAAAGATCTGCTAGAGCTTTTTTTTCATATCCGCTCAACTCTATTTTATGAAGCCGGATATCTATAGCCATCTCAGGAGCATACTTTGTGACCCAATTTTGTGCTAATGCTAATCGGTTTTTTATGGATGGAATATCCTCTGGTTTTACATCATGACCCATAAACTTCAGAAGTTCTGTTGCTCTATCTATTCCAGTTGTTTGGCTTATCATGGCAGCAAATTGGTATGGAATGCGCACAGGCATCCTTGCAATTTTTGGTTTTTCTAATGATGAGAATTCGTACATTCTTATGATATTATTAATCTTCCTATCATTTTTTTCAACTTCCGCTTCCCTTTCGAGATGCGACTTGAAGTAAATGCGTTCTGCTTCATCGAATTCATCCACTAGAGAGAATATACGGCTAATATCAAGATTTCTCTGGCGGTCAGGTCTCTTGGTATAGAAAAAACGAAATACCTCTGGTTCTATAATTTCTAGCATGTCCTGCACAATATAGACGTTGCCAACAGAAGCGGACATTTTTTCTCCATTTACCAAAAAGAATTCGTAGACGTATGGTATTGGGGGCTCTACTCTAAATATTTTTCTCGCGATTTCTTGACCAGAAGGCCATGAACCTTCAGCATGATCTTTACCAAATGGTTCAAATGTTGTATGGAAGATGCCCCATAGAGCAGGCCATTCAAATCTCCACTGCAATTTTCCGTTTTTCCAACTAGTCCAATTTTCAGAACCGCATCCCTCAGATTTTTTTTTCTTGATAGCTTTGCCGCCACAAATGAAGTGAACCTCTTTTTTTCCTAGATCAAATGCATCAATATTACCTAGTTGATTGCAGTTAGGACAGATAGCATCAAATGGTATGTATGATTCAGTTTTAGTTTTCTGGAATTTTGAGGATATCAAGCCTGCTTCCTTTATTTTTTCAAAAAGCATGATAATATACGGATCAAATTTTCCTTTTTCATATAAGTCGTTTACAGAATAAAGTTGAGGGTTCATGCCTAATGCATATATGCCTTTCATCCACACTTCTGTAAAGTGGACAGACCATGATGAGCAGCAGCCAAATGGATCTGGTACCATGAATAATGGCATACCAAGATACTTATTCATTTCAAAATTCTCTGATGGATGCCATTTTCCGTCTAGATCAGCAAACTTTTTTGGTACATCCTTTAATGGATCCCTATCATCTGTTGTATGAACAAATGTAGCTTTTTCGCCCTTTTCCAGTATTGTCCTATATGGAAAATATCCGCGTATGACATCATTAAGATTGCCTATATGTTTGCCGCCTGATGGTGTCTGCTGACATTTTATATTAGGTATAACATTTTCACGCCTAGCGCGTTCTATAATCTGTTCTGCAAGCTGATCTGCCCAGTGAAGTGAGTGATCATCAAGATTCTCAATATCAGGTTTACTTTTTTTCTTTTCTGTATGCATATATATAATTCAATTGATTTCTTTTTATCTGTATTTCTAAACTACAAAGATTGATCTTAAGTACGTTAGTAATCAAAAGTATTGGATATATAGCCAATCAAGTAAATCATATCTTTCCTAATATTTTACAGAAAGATGTGATCCCGAACATGCCTTAGCATGTTCAAGATAATCCGGACATATTTCTTGGTTAGCTAGTAGGAGTCCAATAAAACCATATCCTGATTCTTTTATCTGGAACACGTCCAAAACTACCAACTTTAGTTGGTATGTATTAAGGACGTGTTCGGGATCATATCTTCCCACAAACCCACAACTTTAGTTGTGGGTATACAAGGAAGATCTGATTGGACGACTATATAAACATCTTTTGTCATAAGATATGAATGGCTTATGAAATGGCGTCATTCCTGATTTTTATAGCACTTCTCGCTCTGATTATCTTTAAAGATCGTAAAAAAATAAAATTGCAGGGCATCCTTCTTATAAGACGTACACAGAGATCTCGTAAACTAATTGATTCAATAGCTACAAAGTACAATAAAATATTGAACCCATTATTTTCTATAGGCACTGTAGTAGCTGTTTTTACGATGATATTTGTTGTCTATGTTCTTCTAGAAAATGCTATCAAAATAATAGTTGGTGTGAGTAAAGCTCCAGGAGCAGGCTTTTTGCTCCCTGCACCAATTAGTCAGCCAGTTGCATTGCCTGGTGTATTCTTTATACCTTGGTGGATTTGGGTATTAGGTATTGGGTCAGTTATAATACCGCATGAGTTTGCTCATGGAATTGCTTTTCGATTGCATAAAATACGAATAAAATCTGTTGGTTGGATCCTACTATTAATTTTGCCTGGTGCTTTTGTCGAACCCGATGAAAAACAGCTTAAGGCAGCACCTTCCAAGGTTAAACTGAAGGCTTATGCAGCAGGAAGTTTTGCAAATCTTACCATGGCATTCATTTTTTGGATTGTATTGATGATGATGGTATCGCCGGTTCCTGTAGGTATGGCTTATTCTATTATAAATGACACTCCTGCTGATTACGCAAATTTATCAGGTTCAATTCGATCGATAAATGGGGAACCTATAATCAGTCAGGATGATCTAATTAAAAAACTAGCAGAGAAAAGCCCTGGCGAAGTGATAAATATAGAAACGTCGAAGAATGTTGCTATACTTCCAAGGTTCAGATTTTTGAGTCTTTCACCAGAACCTGTTGCTATTACCACAGATGAAACTAGAAGCTATCAAATAAAGCTTACTTCAAGAGATAATGACACCACTAAAGGATTCTTAGGAATATCAGATCCAATTGCATCTGTGAAAGGAACAGCAGAAGTCTCTATAATATATATGGTTATTCTATGGTTTCTAATTTTTAACTTTAGTATAGGTATAATAAATTTGCTGCCGCTAAAACCGTTGGACGGTGGCCTCTTTTTTGAAGAGCTTATCCAAAGATTTAATTTTAATAGCAAGACTGTTGTTAAAGTTGTATCGTTATCAATGCTAGTTTTGCTGATGTTCAATATAATTGGACCTATCATTCTATAGAAGCAAATCCCTTCTTTGAAAAGAAGGTCTCTGCACTTCCCAAGAAACTGATGGCTTCACGATATTATTACTAATCCATTCTTTGTCTTGAATACGCTTTGCGTATTCAAGACAAAGAATGGATTAGTAATAATATCGTGAAGCAGAGAAAAGAAGGTCTCTGAATGTCCCAAGAAACAGATGGCTTCGCAATATTATAATATTTTATAACCACTTGTTCTTTGGAAGATGGTAAGAGCCTTTCTTCCAAGAAAGGATCTTACTCCCAAGAAACTGATGGCTTCACGATATTATTACTAATCCCTTCTTTGTCTTGAATACACACAAAATGACAATATATTATTGTGTGTATTCTAGATATTGTCTTCCTAAGAAAATGTTAGGAAGACCAGAGAAAGAAGGTCTCTCCATACATCCAAAAAACTATCATAGTACTTTATAACCACTTGTTCTTTGGAAGATTGTGATCAAAGATGTTAATATTTCCAACATCTTTGTGATCTCAGAAACCTTATAGGTTTCTGCAGATAGGAGCCTTTCTTATCTGCAAAAACCTTAGAGGTTT
>CAYMYT010000027.1:0-5174 GCA_964394755.1 uncultured archaeon | reverse complement strand
GATAGGAGCCTTTCTTTTAAGAAAGGATCCTATTCTTACTCTCTCTTTTTCTTAGGGACAAACAAATAGTATTTTTCGTTTCCACTTAGTTCATCCATTATTCTCTTAGTAATTATTTTACCAGGTTCTGGGAAAAGCTTTACTCTTTCTAGCATATCTGCAAAACTTTCAAAAGGTTTTTTCTTACGCTCATCCAATATATCAATAAGGTGTTTTTTACCGACACCAGAAAGTAACTGAAATTGGTGCATTCTTGGGGTTATCATACCAGCCTTATTAAAGAATTCTAAAAAGCGTTTTTCATTGTTTGCTACAATTTTTGCTATTATTTCAGGCAATACACTCTGTGCAAGTCTTGTAAGTTGATTTACCTCTAAACTGCTTTTGATAAATCTCACTTTGTCTCTTTTTCCTTCACCAATGTAGACTTCTTCTTCTGGTTTGAATTGAACACCTTCACGCGGAATAATTTCAAGAAGAGAGAAAAAAGTATTACCTACTGCTTGTGCTACAGGTTCTGCGTGTCTTCGGTCTGGATAACCTGAAGGCAGGAAATCTAAAATTATTGCGGTTTCTTCTTTCATAGGCATCATCTTGGACCATATCTAAATGTGTTCAATCTGTAAAGAACTTCTAGTTCTTTGCAAATCTTAGAAAGCTTTGCTTTCTATGGAGATCAAATCTTCTAATAAACGACACAAAGAAGATCTGATACATAACAATCTACAACTTTTTTACGATATCAGCGATTTGCTTGATTTCTTCCTTTTTCAGTGCTGTACGCTCTTTTAGAAATAGAGCTTCAACCTCTTCATCTGTATCAGGAAGCATGTTTGTAATAAGTGTGATATGTCTTGGTTTAAGTATTGCGATCTTACTCAATTCTTCAAGAAGAGCCTTGTATTTTGCAGGTGTAAGTTTTGGTATCTTTTCAAGATATTCAAGACATATTTTCTGCTCGTAAACCATATCCCTTTCTTTTTTTCGTGCTTCAAGTACCTGCTTTACATCAGGAATACTTATTTCTTCTTCATCCAATACTTTCATTTTTTATCTCCTTCACCGGTTTTAAATGTTCAGGTCTTATGAAAAGTTTTTTAAGAGCCTTTCCATCCTGCACAAGTACTTCATAAGAATGGCCTCTTTTCGATGCAATTTTTCCTAGTCTGCCATGGTAGCGAGGATGTGGAATATTTGTACTACTTGCGATGCATATATTAACCTTGTCATCAACCTTAAATTCTCTTAAAAAACGTGTTATACCTTGTCTTCTTCCTAATTTAAGTTTTTGACGAGTGCCTCGTTTAGGCCCATAACTCTTACGTACCATGCTTTTATTAAGTGATAATGCTTAAAAATTCATTTTTTTGAGAATTTTAAGGTTTTCTAAAGTTTTATCTTCTGTGAATATCTGATATTTACAGAACTCAATACAACTCACACTGCTTACTAAATTTGAATCTATTAAAAATCTGTTAAGGATTTCATCATAGTTTTTCTTAGGTAAACGAACTTACCGTGAATAGTTTTTTCAAATTTTCTAAGCTTTTTTTCAGATACAGAGTAACATGACAGATTCATTTTATGAGCATTTTGATTATATTGATGAAGACTAGGAAATTCTATACCGTTTCGGTAAAAAAGATTTTTGTATAGCATGGGCTGACCAATCACACCACGCTTTCTTAGTAGACTTTCAATAGCTGCATAAACTCGTCTATCATGCGCTGAAGAATTCTGTGGTCTATGAGTAAGCTTATCTCCGTTATATGGAATAGAAAAACTCAGAATTCTATCTAGATAATTCTGAACAAATTCCTGTTTATCTTTCATAGACTTATCTCTTCTATTTTCAATGGAGATTTTATATATAATACGTGTCATGACTTAATGATAGTAGAAATGCTTTAAAATACATAGGTTCGCGTTCTAGATAAAAATATTGAGAATCTCTTTAGCACGGGATTCTCCAGTGCCATGATTGATAAGCCATTCAAACTTCTTTTTGACTATTGCTTCATCTTTACTGGTTCCTATAGCTTTGTAATCTTTACTGTTGTGCATTTTTGACAAAATGTTGTTTATGAGAGATTTCATATTACTATTAGATTCTTCGAATTTCTCATACGCTCGTAAAATATCCTCTTTTTTACTCCTTCACTGGACCATTTTTTGACTAAGAAGAATGGTGTGTTGTACATTTGCTCTTCCATAAATTTTAATTCATCTTTCTGCACATGCTCTGAATCCTTTAGATTATGCATTACATTTTCTATACCGGCTAAGAAATTCCTGGAGCGTTTTGATTCGGAAATTATTTTCAGCAGGTCTTTGATATCTATTTTGATATTGTCTTCCATATTTTTATTTTTAATATTCGCAATTTTTATCTGGAACACGTCCAAAACTACCAAATTTAGTTGGTATGTATTAAGGACGTGTTCGGGATCATATCTTCCCACAAACCCACAACTTTAGTTGTGGGTATACAAGGAAGATCTGATTTCACATATGCCTAAAAGTTTTACCATTAAAGCGAAAAAAGCGTATTCGGTTGGTAATTCCTCACCAACGATTATGAGGGACCACCTTTTTTCTGGACTTACAATGATAAATTCAGGGAAGCCAGGTCCACCGAGGTAAGAGCATAGTCTAGATAGATAAAGCAACATCATAACCTCTTCTTTGTTCAAATATTGGAGAATATCGTTTGCGTAATCTGTTATTAATGGAGAACCTTTTGCTCTTCCAAGCTTTACTTTTAGGTAAGGATCTAGGTAGGTGAACTCATCCTTTAGCGCAAATACCATATTATTTTCAAAGTCGAATCCTGGGAAGACAGAGTAACCAAGCTTCTTATAATACATTTCAACAAGCTTTCTATCTGCAAAAATATCTAGATCTTGGGTATCAAAATTTACTGGTATAAGTTCTCTTTCCAGATGCAAACTGTTCAGTTGCATTCCTAATAATTGATAGAAGGATTTTAATGTTGCTTGCTAACATCATTTATTATTTTTGTGACATCACTCAATTTTATATCTTTACATTTAGTGTAATCATTCAGTTCTGGTATTTCCTTTCCTAATCTATCATAAATTTTTCTCATCTGCTTGACAGTTAATTGCCCAGGTGCTACTGCTTCTTCTATACTGGCATATGTGAATGGAGCACCTGCGTACGCGCATAAAACCCTTGATTCTCGTCCATATTCACCCATACAGAATGCTATCAGTTTTGTGTCTGACTTTACAGTTTCATTTTCGTATAGGTGTAATATATTTGAATTATCTTTTGGGCCATTTGCCATTGTTACTATTTTTATATTGTTGCTGTATTTTTTCATATTTCTGAGAAGTATGTCAAATTCTTCACAGGATGGTGTTTGAACAAAGTTATGCCATGATATCAGAGTATCGCAGTTTATAGAATCCATCAAATCCTTGTTTGCAAGCATAGTCCTATATTCGATGTCAAGGAGCATAGGCCTATATTCTGCCAGTCGTCCTAACGTAGCTATTCTATCTTTTTCTGGGCCCAAGTATTTACCACCTTCATTCGGTGCTCTACAGGTAAATATAGATTTTTCTTTATAGTCATTTACAACTTCAAGCGCTCTACCCATTTTTGATGCATCGATATAGTCAAACCTAACTTCAAAAAAGTCTGCACCATCGGCAAACGAATCGCTTACAAGTTTCTTCAACGAATTAGTATCCTCAGTTCCTATTGATGCACAAATTTTGGCCATCTAAGTTCCTCCAATACATTAGATTCTTTGCTAACTTACAATTTTTTTTATAACTGCTACAAACTCTTCCGCAACACACAAACCTTCAGAAGCTTGCTCTTTTTTTATATTAGCTGGTTTTAAAGAGTATTGAATTTGATGCCTTTCTTCTCTGATGATATCCAATTCATTAAGAAATCTTGGCTCTAATCTATCAAAATATTTTTCTTTAAGATATACATAAATTGCATAGTGACTACGTTCTTTAAATCCGTCTTTGAATAATATAGATCTTGCAGAGTGAAACATAGTTGAATAACAGTTTATCAAACAATCCTCATAAAAACCAGCATTGAAAAGCATTTGAGATTTTTTCAGTTTAATTCGAGCTATTTCTATAGACCGAAAAGCTTTTTTTCTGTCTTTTTCTATTTGTTTCAGCAATCCTTTTTCAATACATTCATTTACATCCATTATATCACCATTGGAATTTGGCCATATAGGGGTATAGAATCTATTATGACTCTATCATAGAAAATTTTGTCCTCTTTTGCCTTAGTCTTCCATTGGCTCATTGAATATAGTATTATCGCAAGCTCCCTTTTCAACTTTTTTTCAGATTCAAGACCTTTTATTTTAACTTCCTTTCTGGAAATAACAAGAATGTCAATGTCGCTCTTATCATCATCTTCGCCTCTTGCAACAGATCCGTATAGAACAATAGAATGTATTCCATCGTATTTTGATAGCAATTCTTTTACTATAGCAGAGTCGTTTAATTCATTTAGTGAAAATAATATTTTTAAATGCCTCGCAAGAAAATTTTCCATATCGAGTTTATAGTAGTGAGATCTTCCCAAAATCTTTTTTTTAACTAATCTTTTGCCTGATAAGTAATCAAGGCAGTTTTTTGCAGTACTTGGGCTTATATCAGCTTCTTTTGCAAGTTCTCTTATCGAGAGCTCCTTAAATCTTAACATCCCTAAAGCTTTTATCAGTGCATAGTCTTTAAACATGTCCATAATATTATTTTGTATATAGAATTTAAATACGTTTTGTTCTATTTAAAAAACATGTGTTCTTTTTATAGAACATTGTATAATTTAGTGTTTGTAAAAATCATCTATAGATCTTGATGACATCCAGATCTTTACAGACACAATTAACACCAAGTACTTTTGATACACTTGGCCATGTTCTTCCATCGTCACCTGAAATAAGCTCTTTAATATAGAGACCTGCTTCACCACAAACAGTAAGTTCAAATCGCTTTTCTGATATGAAGCGTACTTTAATACTTTTTACTTGACGTTTTCTTGTCAAGTCAGCCCTGCGGTGAAGTACTCGTTGTGGGGTTTTCTGCTTAATTTCACCAACTAGTTGTTGCAAATTTTTAAGATCCTTCTTTTTGATTTTATCGCAGATTACTGTAGCACAGTAAGTT
>CAYMYT010000026.1:0-9726 GCA_964394755.1 uncultured archaeon | reverse complement strand
AGCTGTGGAATTCTGATAAAAATTTTAGTTTTCATTAATTGGCTTAACAGAGCCTTCAAAAAAAATCTTTATATACTTCGGCCACTAATGATTTATATAATTATAAAAGTTCAAAATCTTCACAATAGTTTAGTGTGGGTGTTTACAGTAATTTATGAAAATTTAAGGTAACTTAATTGGAGTAATCTAATATGGTAAATGCATATCCTCAAGCAATACTTCATAAGTATGATCAAATAGACCTAGTACCTACTTCTCCTTATGTCAAAGATTTTACTCGCGATAGAAAGGATGCTTTAATGCAACTTATAAAAGATGAAACTGAAGCTCAAATACTGAAATTCCATCAAAGTCTTTGTCCAGGATGTGTTGATGAGGAAAAATTTGACACTATGAAAATTGACTGTGTTACATATGTTAAAAATAATAAGGTATGGATGATCAAAAATTGTAAGGAGCACGGTATAACCAAGGAAATTTATTGGTCAGACTGGGAAATGTACCAAAAAGCTGAAAAATTCCAAGATCCTGGTATCAAGATTCTCAATCCAAATATAGACAAAGGTGAATTTGACATTAATTGTCCTTCTGATTGTGGTTTATGTGTAGAACATGAGTCACATACAGGCTTAGGCAATGTTGTACTTACAAATAGATGCGACTTAACATGTTGGTATTGTCTGCCAGGAAACGAGGAATTAGTTGTAAGAAAAAATGGAAAAGTATCACTAAAAAGCATGGAAAGTCTTGCAAATACAACATTCTCAACAAAGATAGATGTTAATGGTATACAAGGTGAATTTGCAGAATTGAAAGATGCTGAAGCTTTAACATTTGATTCTGGTATTGCATCATGGACACCGATAAATAAAATTTTCAAGAGATCGTATAAAGGTCCATTATTAGAGATAAGAACAATAACAGGAAGGCGCATCAAGGTAACACCTGAGCACATGATTGCAATTATTGACAATGAAAGTCTTTTGAAGAAGCCAGCTGGTGAAATGAAAGTTGGTGATAAGCTTACAGCTGGTATAGCATTACCTGCTTCTTCTGAAGAAATGGATATAGATCTTCTCGAGGCGTTTTCAACAATTCCAGAGCAGGAAAAACAAAAGATATATGTGCATAATGTACAAGTCGCATTGCAAAACAGCTCAGGTGGCCTCTTCTATAGTTGGCGATCAAGGGATACTATGCCCCTTTCTGAGTTTTATAAATTACCTAATACAGATCATGATGTCACATTTGGAAGGGATTCCACTAATGAAAGAATTCCAAGGAAGCTCAAAATAAGCAGAGAATTTGCAAAGATCATAGGCTACTTCATTTCTGACGGACATTACACTAGTAAGGACCTGCGTATAACATGTAAGGACAAGATGCATGCTATCGAAATCATTGAATGTATAGAGAAACTAGGCATAAAGCATAGCGTACTTCATCTAGAAAGATATGGTAAGGCACCACAGATTGTAATCGGTTCCAGAAATATGAGACTTATTTTCAAATATGTCTTAAGTATTCCTGAAAAGGCACCAAATAAGAGAGTTCCGAATATGATGTTTGGCATGCCATATGAGATAAAAACAGCGCTTCTGAGTGGTTTATTTAATGGGGATGGATACATAACACGTGGGAAGAGGCATGCAAGCATTGGATATGCAACAGTTTCAAGAGGGCTTGCAAGAGATGTTATGTACCTACTATCTTCACTAGGTGTTTTTTGCCGCATATATACTGTTGCCAAAGAAAAAATGAAAGGCGCAAACTTTGATTTACATAAAATATACATAGCAGGAAAAGACATGGAAAGTCTTACTGCTGCTTTAGACTTAAAGCACAGTCATAAAGCAAAGCTTCTTGGTCTTACACCACGAAGAGATGCAGAAATTAATATTGTAGGAGACTTTATTGTAGATGAAGTAAAAGAAATCGTGAGAAGTGAAACAGAGGAATACGTATACGATATTGAAGTTGAAGGTAAAGAACACGTTTTTCTTGCAGGTGATGGTATTTTGGTGAGCAATTGCTTCTTTTATGCGAAAGAAGGTGAGCCTATATATGAACCTACACTAGATCAGATAAAATTCATGTTGAAGAGAATGTATGATGAAAAGCCTGTTGGTGCAAATGCTGTCCAGTTAACAGGAGGCGAACCTACTCTAAGAGAAGATTTACAAGACATAATAAAAGCAGCAAGGGATATAGGTTATGACCATGTACAGCTTAACACAAATGGTATTAATATATCACGTGATGTAGAGCTTGCAAAAAAGATACGTGATTCAGGTTCTCATGTCCTATATCTGAGTTTCGATGGTTTGTCACCACAGACCAATCCAAAGAATTATTGGGAAGCACAAGGTGCCTTAGCTAACTGCAAAGAAGCAGGACTTGGAGTGGTATTAGTCCCTACTGTTATAGGCGGTGTGAATGATCATGAATTAGGGGATCTAATAAGATTTGGATTTGGAAATCTTGGTGTTGTACGTTCTGTCAACTTTCAACCTGTGTCGCTTGTAGGAAGAATGCCTGAAAAACTAAGAAAGAGGCAGCGTATTACTATACCTGGTGCTATAAAGAAGATAGAAGAGCAGACAGATGGTCAAATAGGTAGAGAAGCATGGTTCCCAGTACCTTGCGCAAAGCAAATTACTGATTTTATTGAAGCATTGAAGGAAGAGCCTAAGTATAGGCTAAGTATACATTTTGCATGTGGTATGGCCACCTATGTATTCAAAGATGGCGACAGAATGGTGCCAATAACAGATTTCTTTGATATTGAAGGCTTCTTCGATTATCTAGGAGAACTTACTCGTGAAATCAATAGTGCGAAGAGAACTAAGGGAATTGTAAAGACAATAGCAATAGGAAAGCTAATGTGGAACATGAACAAATATATCGATAATGAAAGAAAGCCAAAAAACTTGAATTTTGTAAAGATGATGACAGGCGCAATGCAAGGTGGAAACTATCATGGTTTAGCTGACTTACATCATAATTCACTGTTTGTGGGTATGATGCACTTCCAAGATCCACACAATTGGGATATTGACAGGATACACAAGTGTGATATTCATTATGCAACACCAGATGGCCGCGTACTACCTTTCTGTACATTCAATGTTATTCCAGAATTGTATAGAGATAGAGTACAACGCAAGTTCAGTATACCTGCTGCTGAATGGGAGCAGAGAACAGGTAAAAAGCTCAACGAGGAGAAGCATCACAGGAAATTCACAAGAGAAGAAATGGAGGCAATAAAAGCAAACTATGATAAGTATAGAAAGTCGTTGGTAAAGCCTATAGACCTATGGAGTGATTGGGGCGATGAACTTATGCCTTCTGAAATGGCTGCGCCTGCAGCAAGCAATGGTCACAGTAATGATCTTGTTTCAATACAGGCAATCATAGCTGGTGCTGGTAAGATGGGTGTTTCACAGCAACAAAAGAAGAGGCCGACAATGGATAACCCAGCTGGTGGCTGCTGCTCAACAACTGGAAGCTCCTGTTAAGATCCTTTCTTGCAAGAAAGGCTCTTATCTGCAGAAAGCAGAGCTTTCTGAGATGACAAAGATGTTATGCATATTAACATCTTTGATCATGATCTTCCTAACATCTTTGATCATGATCTTCCAAAGAACAAGTGAAATATATTATTTTTGATGCCCTAAGACTTTTTTCCTAATTTCTAGATAAGAAAACGATTTTTTATATTTACCTAAATTACTACAGGTATGCCGGTAGAAGGTGTAACAAAATTCAGGCAAGAGTTCAAGGAGATGCCACCTATTAAATATAATATTATAAGAGAGCTAAACTTATGGAGAAATGCTTTGCATAGAGAAGGATTGATTGGACATGATCCTAATAGATATGATGGCGCAGATTACGGGAATGTAAGTCAATTACTGAAGCCGTACAATCATCCAAGAGATAAGAGAAGATTCGTGATTACTGGTACACAGACCGGTCATCTGGTAAATCTAACAGAAAAAAACTATACGATTGTTGCTGCTTATTATCCAAAAGAGAATCTTGTTTTTACAGAAGGTCCTGTTAAAGCATCATCTGAGTCGATGACGCATGGAATTATATATGATTTGGATGATTCAATAAGATTTGTATTTCATGTACATTGTCCTTATATCTGGCAGCGTTCAAAAGAACTGCTGATACCCACAACTTCACAAAGAGTTGAATATGGAACACCAGAAATGGCGGAAGAAGTGGAAAGGTTGTACAAAGAAACAGATCTACCAGATTTGCATATATTTTCAATGGGTGGCCATGAAGATGGAATTATTGCATTTGGAAGCACGCTAGAAGATGTAGGGTCAACTATTGCAAAGTACCTGGGTAAAGATTTGGATCTGATTGGATAAAATTACTCTGATAAAAACAACTCTTTAATGAAGTCTCGGTTTGGTTTAACTATCCCTTTTTCAGTTATAATTCCTGTGATATATTTTGATGGCGTGACATCAAATCCTGGATTGATTGCTGTAGATTTAGGCGCAGCCACAAGAACCTTTTTTTGATGCCAATTGTCAAAACCTTTCTGATACAAAACTTCATCCGTGTCTCTTTCCTCTATCAATACATCATAACCTGACGCACAGTTCAGATCAATTGTTGATGTTGGTGCAGCTACATAGAAAGGCACACCATATTCTTTTGCAACTATTGCCTTTTCAAGTGTACCTATTTTATTTACGACGTCACCATTTCCTGCAATTCTATCTGCTCCAACAATCATCATATCCACTTTCTTTTTTGACATCAAATAAGCGCCCGCACTATCAACCATGATAGTATGAGGCACGCCTTCATTTTCGAGTTCCCATGCAGTAAGCTTTGCTCCTTGATTTCTAGGCCTTGTTTCTCCAACATAAACAAAAACTTTTTTACCGTCTCTATGAGCAGCATAAATAGGGGATAAGGCAGTGCCATAATCAACAAAAGCAAGCCATCCAGCATTACAGTGTGTCTCTATATTAAAAGAGTCTTTGTATATCAGCTTATTTCCATGCTCGCCAATTTTCCTGCAGGCCTCAGCATCTTCATCTGCAATTTTTTGAGCTTCTATAAAGGCAGCTTTTCCATGATTCTCTGCTTTTATCGCAGCCTTGTACACGCGATCTGTAGCATAGAATAAATTTTGTGCAGTTGGTCTTGTTTTATTGATATGCTGTTTTACTTCATCAATATATTTGTGGTGATGATCTGATTCATGCTTTGATTTATAACGAAATGCACTTGATAGAAATCCTTGAGCCATTGCAAATCCAGCAGCTGCACCTATTGCACCAGCTCCCCTTATACTCATTTCTTTTATAGCGCGGCATGTATCATTATATTTTTTTGATTCATGAATTTTGAAATCAAAAGGTAAATGGTTTTGATCTATGAAGAATACAGATGAGTCTTTCATCCACACTGTTCTGTAATGTTTACCTTTAACATTCATGTCGTTATCATGATAGAAGATGTTAAATATCTGATATTCATCTTCTTTCCAGCGCATCTATGTACTCTTTTCCAATTTTGTCATCTTCTGGTTCAACATTATTGAATAGTCCTGATTTTCTTACAAGATATGATGCAATGAAATTTACATCATGCCCTGAAAAATAATTAGAAAAAACTTTGCTCGTACCATAAAATTTAATATTATTTCCATCACCTTCTATAAAGCCACCTGCTATCAGAGGCCTGTTTAATTTTAGTACATCGCCTGAAATCTTTAGGTATTCATTAACGATATCAGCATGATACTCAAGAGGCAGTCTTATGATATCAATGATTGTCAAGTTTCCTTCATGAGATTGCAAAATCACATACTTACCTTTCATGTCCGATAATACTATTCTTAGAAGTAATCTTGGCGTCAAATAGAAAGCCCGTCTTTTATAAGGTAAATCTTTGCAATATTTATTAATATTCTTTTCCCATGACAATATCTTTTGGTCAGATGCATCTTCAATCATATAAATCATTCACTTACCTTCTATTTAATTGTGGGAATTTGCGGTCGTTAAGTATTAAAAGTCTACCATATATGGGAAAGATGTGGGAATCATGAGTAACCAAATTAACTATGAAGTTTTTTTAAAGAGAAAGCACTGTAATAAAATGTCACAACATCTTAGATCTTGCAATATAGAGTACAGTGCAAGGGATGATGAAACCGGTCTCACAGTTTTTAAATTTTCAGCTTTTAAACCAAATATATATCGAGTAGAATCTGGTCTTAATGACATTACCTATAAGCGTATAGAACGTGATTTTCCTATATGAAAATTAATACGGAAGATAATAACTATAAAAAAGCTCAAAGATTTAACTGTAGTGTTTCTGTACATAGTAAATACTTTCACAAAACACTTGAATATTTTGAACATAATATTGAAAAATCTAATATTACAAAATTTAGGGTAGAAAAGACCGGTGAAAAAACATATTTTCAGTTTCCAAACAGCGGGCCAGATTCTGATTTCGTAAATGGCCTTTCTGCGATTAATATTCCATACGAACTGAAAATGGTAACTAAAGAATACGGCACAAATTCACAACCTCAACATCCTGGAAAGCATGATAACTATAAAATAAATAAACTTGTATAGCAGAGTATCTTTATCTTGGATTTTGATTTATGTTAAGATTATGGAAAGTGTCTTGCGAAAAAATTATACCGCCCTAATTTGGAAAAATCAGATAACATTCTTTTCTATCTTGAAGTCGGTTTTCAAAAAAGACGAATGTAAGATCACATCTTCTTGTAAATTATTTACTTTTATCCTGTGGTATTGAAGAAGATCTAATCCACTCATCAATTTTCTGTTCATTATGTCTGTCTTTTGGTTTTGGTTTCCACGCTACACATAATTCTGTTTTGATTTCAGAAAGAATCTCAACAAAAGGTTTGAATTTATCAAGATCTTCGTCCATGATAAGGTCAAACTTTCCTTGATCAGATTTCCATTTTACTTTATACCACAATCTTTGCCTTACACGGCCTTTATGCATATCTACATTTATCATAATTGTTTCCAAAAATTTTGACTTCTTAGAGATATTTTGAAAGTCCACGGTTTTCTAATGACTTTTTAATTGTATTTTCTTCTTCATGGGGCACCAAAAATAAGATTTCTGTATAAGGTAGTGAATCGAAATGGATGCCGCTTATGATATTTTTGAGTACGCCTGCTTTCATACCAGTTATTTTTGTGAAGCTAAGAGCATGTTTTATGGATATTATTACATCAGGGTGTAGATTTTGGATGTCTGCGGCAAATCCTACTATGGTATCATCCATAAGTTCCCCTGCACTGTCCATTACTGGCAGACTTACCGTAATCTTAGAAGGATCGTTTATTTCACTTTCTGTTATTTCGTGTATTTCCATGCGATGAATCTATATTGAATCTTCTTAAACTTTACATGGCTTTCTAAAGTATGCAAAAGGTTGCCCTAATTTTTGTAAATGGTATGGAAAAAAATCTGCCAAAGGTTGTTTCAAAGTGCAGCGAAGCTTGTCTTCAGGCGTATAGAAAAGCAGGATACTTCACCAGAAAAAAATGGGAGAAAGATAATATGGAGAAGGTGGTTGCACAGGTTATAGATATACAAACAATCATGCAGCTGAAGTACAATGCAGAAAAATTAGGTATCAAGGTTTTTTTATTAACAGATAATATGGAGAAACCTGATCCAATGGAAACAGTTCTTGCGTTGGGTCCTGAAGATGGTGAAAGACTGAATAAGATATCAGCAAATTTTAGGTTGTTTTCTTTGAATGACAATGAGTAGTTCTTTATTTTACGACCACTATTCTAAGAATTGTCTAGAAAAACGTTTTAAATAACAGATTACAATTATAATAATGGTAAAGCTTATAATTTTCTTAGTAACTATTGTTAGTCTTCTGATAAGTGGGTGCATCTCAACAGAACTAGAGAAAGCATCACAAGAACAAACACCAACTACACCAACAGTGCAGCCAGTGCCACCAAAAGAACCAACAGGATCAACAAGAGCATCAACAGGAGAACTATCAGCAATCCAAAAATCTGCAATAGGAGAAGGACTGGGAGTGTACCCCACAACACCTTTGGGATCCTTATTTGAAGAAAATTTTGATACCACTTTAAACAAAAATTTGTTTGAAGTATTGGATAGCTTCAAATATTGGGATAGTTGGTTTGATGAAAGTAAAACTACGGTTAGCAATGGGAATCTATTACTACAAACAGATGCTAGGGACACTTATAACAACCTGCTAAAAGTTGGTGGTGTTAGATCAACTGCATTTTACACTTATGGAAAGTTCATAATCAGAGCTAAAACAAATCCTACAAAAGGAACAGTAAGTGCCATTTATCTATATAATGAAGACAAAGACATGGAAATAGGTGGCAGGCATGAAGAGATCGACATCGAATTAAGTTCTAAATTCCCTGGAAAAGCTTCTTTAGTGACATATCATAACGATAATTGGAAAAATGAAGGACTACAGAATCAGATGCATCGTGGAGGAATTAAGAATATTCGTGAAATCGCAGAACTAGAAAATTTTGACAGCACGCAATTCAATGAATATGTTATTGATTGGGAACCTGGAAAAGTAACCTGGTATATCAACGGAATAAAGGTTGAAGAATTTACTGATGCTGTACCAACAACACCTATGAGGATCCACATTGATACTTACAATAATCGTGAATGGGATTCGTTTATTGATGTCGAACCGTCAGGAACAGGTGCACTAGAAATTGATTCTATGAAGTATCTTGAACGCTCTAAAGAAGTATTCGAAGTGATATCTTCCCAGAAAAAGATTTAGAGATATTCAGTCCCAAGAGTAAAGGTTGTACAGCGTTAATTCATTATTTTCTGATTTGTTTTTTATAGTTGTATTCAAAACCCCTGTTACAACCGGATATTTTCCAAATGCTGCTTCCACAAAATCTGAAAAAGACTCGTAATTAAATATAGATATAGGGTCATCGGTTAAGTCTACAGTTAATCTTGCACCCATCCTAGCAATAACTCCTGAACCAATACACTCATCAGGCTTTATTATATCTACTCTTATTGAATCAGCAAAAACACCAAATTTTTTAAATCTCAAAACAGCTAGTGTAGGATCACCAAATGGAACATACCTAAGTTCAGCATTATACTTACCAACTGATCTATATAGCCCATTTTCTTTAACTATAGATATACCTGTCTTGTACAAGTTACCAGCGAAAGAAGGGGACGTTGGATACTTATTCAGATTTGTTACACGCTCCTCTAAATCAGGTGGTAATTTTTCGTGAATGACTTTTGATATTTTTTCTCTAGACATATTTGATCCAATATATTATAGTTATAGCTAAAGTGCTATTTTTATAGGATATCTCAGGATTTCAAGTAAGTTATATTTGATCATATTATGTTTTCAAAATATATTCTCTTTTTGGATTGCATTTTTAAATCCATCTTTAGAATATAGATCATAACTCTGTAAATACATACTTTTTGGATCATTTGGAGTTTTGCCAAAAACTATCGTTGAAGTAGGATATTTTTTACATAATGCATTCATAAAATCTGACGTATCATTGTACCTAAATAAAGACGTAATATCTTTACTGAAATTTATAAGTAGTCTGCCAGCTACTGATGCAACAACACCAGCACCAATAAATCCTTCAGGCTTATTTACATCCACAT
>CAYMYT010000025.1:6234-10025 GCA_964394755.1 uncultured archaeon | reverse complement strand
AGGATAGCAACAACACGGGATTGCAGTTCGCGCGTGTCAACATACATTTTGACATCCTGCATCTAAAGAATTTTAAGCGTAGGAATTTATAGGCATCTTAGAATGTATTGAATCTTTATTTGGTTAGTATAACGCAATTATTTTATCTGATCTAAAGGAATTTTCAGTGTTGTTTCTAAAAAAATTCCATTTTTGTCTAATTCTTCTGTAAATTCATTCAATTCATTTTCTAAAGTATCTGTCCAGAATATGCTTTCCCTTAAATTACGTACAACTTTTCTTGATTTTGGATTATTACTAGAATATCTGAATGTAGCAAGTTCTCCAACAACAACCGAAGGATTGGATTTTACTCCTTCTGGTAATGCTCTATTAAATTTAAAGTCTGTGTCAAAATCTGTTAGACTTGGAAATTGACCATAAAAATTTTCTCTTGAGTGACTATATGTTAGTGGATAAGAAGGGTGAATATGATAAAATGTTACTTCATCTCCTTTTTCTAGATAACTTATAATTTCTCTAGTGGAAAATCTTATAGAAGAAAGATCTATCGAAGAAAGATCTATCTCATCTGAGCCATCTGGCATTTTTCTTCTAGTTTTATTTTCTCTTCCAATATCAATTAAAATACCTTTTCCATTTCTTTTTCTATATATCCAAGAATCTTCTCTATCAGATTTACTTGCAATTTCTCCTAATTTTTCTTCAACGTCTTTTTGATCAATTCGGTAAGCAGTAGCATAATCGTCATTAGAAATCCTTACTTCATCTTGATATTTTATCGGTAAGAAATAGCTTTTGTCCGGTTCTATTCTTACAGGTTCATTAACAGCTTTTCCAATTGCGTATCCATTAGCAAGCATTGCGAGTCCAATAATAGCATTTAGTATGCTTCTGCTATTATTGACATATTTCTCTACAACCATATTAATCCATTATATTAACTACTATATAATAGCAATTTAAAGTATTTATAGACTTCTAGTAAGCTTATATTTAAATACTTATCTTTAACATCGTAATGTCTGTTCAATGTAATAAGATAATACAAATGTGAATAATTATGATTAAAACCGAAGAAGAATGGAAGAAAAAACTTACAGGAAAGCAGTTTGATGTTCTCAGGAAAAAGGCTACTGAAATCCCATTTACAGGTAAATTATTATACAACAAAGATACTGGAAATTATAGGTGTGCTGGCTGCGGTGCTGATCTATTTTCTTCTACCAAAAAATTTGACTCTGGTACAGGATGGCCGAGTTTCTATGATGCTAATATGAAGAATATAGAGCTTAATGAAGAAGATGATGGTCGTATCGAAGTAATATGCAAAAAGTGTGGTGGTCACTTGGGCCATGTTTTTGATGATGGTCCAAAACCAACTGGTAAGCGATTTTGCATTAATTCTTGTGCACTAGAATTCTCTCCAAAATAGAGGCTTATAAAATTAGCGCTCAAGGTAATGCTATGGTTAATGGTACTGATAATGCTATGGTTAATGGTACTGATAATGCTATGGATAAATTTGATAAGGATTATTTTTTTGGGAGTTCTTCAAACTATAAAGATTATGGTAAAATTGATGCAGCTAAGCAGTTTTCGTATGTTATATCATTCATTAAAAATAATCCAAGAGGAGGAAAATTTCTTGATGTTGGCTGCGCCTTCGGTCTACTCCTTAAAGAGGTATCACCATTCTTCAAGAATTTGTATGGCTGCGATATTTCCAAGTATGCTATAGAAGAAGCAAGAAAAAATGTAAAGGCTGACCTTAGAGTCCTAAGCATTGAAAAATCTTTGCCATATCCAAGCAATTTTTTCGATTTTGTGACAGCACTAGATGTATTGGAGCACACAAAAGACCTTGAAGCTACATTTTCCAATATTGTCCGATGTATAAAGAAAGGTGGATTTCTTGCGATGTCAATGCCAATAGATGGCACATTAAGAAAAATATTTGGTTTTTTGGACAAAGATAAAACACATATTTCTGTGTTGCCTGAGAGCGAACTTCTTAGAATTATAGAGAAATATAATATGAAAATAGTGAAAAAACACTATTTTACACCAATGCCAATTTTCTGTAGGATTAATAGGATACCATTTGAAATCGAATTTATCCTTCAGAAGCAGTAGAGTAATATGAAAGAATTGTCCTGTGGAGCTGTTATATTCATAAGAGATGCTGAAGAAATAAAATATCTCATTCTAAAATATGGGGCAGGTCACTACGATTTTGTCAAAGGCCATGTAGAACACGGAGAAGCAGAAGTTGATACAATAAAGCGCGAGGCTGAAGAAGAAACAGGTCTAAAAGATCTAAAAATTATACCAGATTTCAGGCATGTTATAATGTACTTCTACAAAAAAGGCAACGAGCTTCTAAGAAAAGAAGTGATATTCTATCTTGGAGAAACAAAAACAAAAGAAATAAATCTGAGTTTTGAGCACACAGATTTTTATTGGCTTCCATTTGATAAAGCACTGGATAAAATCACATTCAAGAATTCCAAAGAGATTCTGAAGAAAGCTGATGAACTACTTCACAAATCCTAGAAAATAGTGAATCTTTATATATCACTAATACAATTAAGATCTATGCGAAAATCAAAATCAAAATCAAAATCACGTGCAACTAAATCTGATTTTTTTTCAGATTATTTTTCAAAATTGAAATTGGTTCTTTTTTCACCTAACAAGCATTTCGACAGCGTAAAGAAAGAATCTGGGATATTACCTGCTTTGAAATTTATTTTATTCACGTATTTTATCGCTGGTATATTATCTGCAATTACCATTTTAATCATTCTTCCAGATCTTGGAATTAATGTAGCAATCTTTGAAATACTTGGCTCAATTCTTATAGGATTGATCAGTCCATTCATAGGAGCAGCAATCTACCACATATTTGTAATGCTCTTTAAAGGAAAGGGAAAATTTTATGATACATATAAAACGAGTGCATACTCTGGTGCTCCAGCTATATTTTCATGGATACCATATGTAGGTGTTTTTGTATCAATTATATGGGGATATATAATTCTTACAGCAGGTATCATGAAATTACATTCACTTTCAAATATGAAGGCAATTCTTGTATGGTTAATACCAACACTAATATTATTGGCAATGGTATGGTTAGTATTATTATCCACAGTTGGTCCAGTAGCATAATTACTAATAGTCGTCCAACTTTTGGACTCCTGCTAGGAAAAAAGTCTAATTTTTGTTTTCTGGTTTTACTATAACAAATCTTTCCAATCCTTTCTTCTGCATGGCGTATATTACTTGTTTCATCTTGTTTTCTTTACGCTGGGCAACCCAATGCCACATTTCATCCCTTGTTCCCTTAGTAAGCATGATGTAGGCTTTGCCAGGCATGCTTCGTGCTGTTCTTCCAATCCTTTGTACACATCTTATAGCAGATGGCACTGGTTCATAAAATATTACACAGTTGGTCTCAGCTATATCCAGGCCTTCTTCACCTATCTGTGTTGCAAGCAAAATATTGTAGAAGCCCAATTCAAATTCTTTAAGAATTGCTATCTGTTCCTTCTGCGATAGCCCTTTATTATTCTTTTTTTTCGACTGACCAATAAATTGAATAGGCGCTGCATTCTTTATATCTTTTATTTCTTGATTAATTTTTTCTATGGTATCGCGAAATTGCGCAAATATTATAATACGACTATGTTTGTTTGCCTGAAGCTCACTCTGAATAATATCCTTTAATTTTGATAATTTGGGATGTTCTTCTCCTTGTTCGATTAACTCCGTAGTAAGTCTTACAG
>CAYMYT010000025.1:0-6224 GCA_964394755.1 uncultured archaeon | reverse complement strand
CTCATCTTTCAGTATGCGGGTAGCAGCTTTCGTGGTATCCTCACCAAGCTTTTCAAAATAACGATTTAATGAAAAAAGACACTGAGTCTCTGCAAGTACGATAGCATGATCAATCTTCATCACTTCAGCTATCACAGAAAGCGCTGCAAACCTAAAACTACTATCACTCTTCAACTGCTCTGCCTGAATCTTAATCAGGTCTTTCTTGGAAATGTTTTCTGTAGCAATTACATGCCAATTAAAGAGTTTTTTTATTCTATCATTCTTTGCTTTTACAATACAATCACGTATACTTTTCATTGATATTGGTAACTCAACTTCAATCCATTCCTTTGAAAGACTTTGTATGTACGGCTTTACATCATCATCTTCTCTAGAACGCGCTTCAATATGCTTGATAAAAAGCTTGTCTTTTATCTCATTTATTCGCTGTGCATAGCTTCCTGGTGATGCAGTAAGCCCCAGTATAAGTGGACTTTTGGAATCATAACTATACCTTTTTGCAATATATGGATAAGCATAATTACCTACAGCTCTGTGTGCCTCATCAAAGATGCAAAGCGAGAAATCTCTTAGACTTATAATATTATTCTTTATATCATTCTTCACACATTGTGGTGTCGAGAAAATTATGTCTCCTTGTCTATAAAAATATCCTCTGTTGGCAGGATTATCCTCTCCTGTTACACACTTTAGGATGCAAGGTTTCAACAAACGCTTAACACTGTTCATATGCTGATGAACAAGAGGCTTTGTAGGAGCAAGAAAAAGGATTTTCTTTGAGAGATCTTGTTCAAGACGATAAGCGATAACAGTAACTGCTATTGCTGTTTTTCCAAGACCTGTAGGAACGACACACAAAGTATTTTTTTGTAGACATGCTTTTGCAATACTTTCCTGGTAGGCGCGCCATTCCATTGTATCAGGGTTTATCCACTTGTGCTTAACGAATTCCATAAGAATATAGTAAATCGCAATACTATTTAGAATCAATAACGTGTCTTACGTTGTAAAATATTATAAATATCACAGCAGGATATTAGGTTTATGAGTAGTTCAATCTATTCTATAAAATATAGTGTTCTGAAGCAGATAAAACCAACACATGAAGAAGAATATAATGTAAGGCACTTTGTGGATAATTTGATGCGTGTAGCTAAAACCATAAGTGGTTTCGATTGCGTCATTGTTGGTAGTCTTGGAAAAATGACTTGGTTGAGTGGTGACCATGACATCGACCTCTTTATAATGTTTCCTCAATCTACGAGCAGAGAGGATCTAGAAATCAATGGTCTTGCTATAGGAAAAAGAATTATAAAAGAAATGAAGGGAAAATTCAGGATAAAGTATGCAGAACATCCTTATGTTAATGGTACGGTGAAAGAGTTTATCGTTGATATAGTACCTTGCTACAAGATTACACCTGGCCAAAAACCCATTTCAGCTGTTGATCGCTCACCTCTTCATCTAGAATACGTAATATCTAAATCCCCAAAACATGATGACGTGCGCTTACTCAAGCAATTCTGTAAGGGTATAGGTGTATACGGAAGTGATGCAAAGCACCTTGGTTTTTCAGGCTACATATGTGAGATTCTAATCATAAAATATGGAAGTTTTGAAGCAGTTTTGAAAGAGGCTGCAAAATGGACCGCGCCTCATATAGTTTCTATGTCTACGGAAATGCCAAGAAAATTCCAAGATGCACTAGTTGTAATAGACCCAACAGATGTAGAAAGGAACGCTGCTGCAAACGTGAGCAGCAATAATTTTATAAAATTTGTTAATGAGGCAAAGCGATTTCTGATAAAGCCAGATGAAAAATACTTTTTCCCTAAACCCAAGAAAATACTAAGTTCAAAAGAAATGGCAAGCCTAAAGGCACGTGGTACACAATTCATTGTTTTGAGCGTACCAAAACCTGATGTTATAGATGATGTTCTATATCCACAAACCAGGAAGGTTCTAAAACGATTGGAAACCATCCTAAAACATAACGAATTCATTCTATTGCACAGCTACGAATGGATCTCATCCGATATCAAATTCATTTTTGAGTTTGAAGTATGGCAATTACCAAAAATAAAGAAGATGGTAGGTCCCCTGATATTCTCAAAGGTACACAGCAGAGAATTCCTTACAAAATACAAAAACGTAGAATTTGGGCCTTATATTAAAGATAATACTTGGCTTGTTGAACGTAATCGTACGTATAGAACAGCAAAAGAATTTTTCAATGCACTTACAAAAAAAAGCTTTGTAGAACTTGAGAAGTCAGGGATTCAGAAAATGATAGCACGTTCCATAAAAAAAGGAAAGATTGACGATCCACTCGTGCTTGCAAAGAAAAATAAGGAATTATCAGCATTTCTGAGAGAAGTATATTTTGAAAAGATTATACATTCTTAATAGGATTCTTTCTTGTAAGAAAGGATCCTATCTCCAAAAGCCTCTAAAGAGGCTTTTGAGATCACAAAGATGTTTGAGGTATTAACATCTTTGATCACAATCTTCCAAAGAACAGGTGAAATAATTTACAAAACCTAGAATTCCTATTGTTTCTCAGCAACGCTTTGTCGTGCTATCTTCACTGTAGCAGGTGTTGCAACAAGCCAGTCATCCCCAACACCAACTATATCACCATTAATAGCAGCACATGTCCTCTGTATTCTTTCTATAACACGCTTTAGCTCATTCACGTCTTTCTCTCTGAGATCCTTCGTCTTTATAAGAAGTACATCTCCGTCACGAAGCTTTTTTTGCACACGGTCACTGTCACTAATATCTGACAATCGTTCTATGTGGACCATGATCTTCTTATCAACAATTTCGTTTTCTTCTGGTATCTCTACGTAATCTCCATCTTCTTCGAATTTCAACTTGTTAAGAATATTTTTTATTGGCATATACTATATATGAGACAACGTATATTTAAAATTTTGTTTGATTTTTATTTGAGATTCTGCGTAATGCAATTTAATTACCATTGCCATTGTTTTCTCTTTTAAGAATCTCAAGCATAGATACAATATTCCATATTTGTGTTCTTGTATATGTAGGAATGTTAGAATCAGTTCCAATTTCATCTAGGGTAGCAATAGCATTTGATATACGTATACTGGACTCAAAATCCATATTATTAAGGCATTGTTTAGCTTCTGCAATTTTTGTCCTTATATTACGTGGAACACTTTTATCAGACCCTATCTCGTCCAGAAAATTGTTTAGTTGAGAGGTATCCATAAGAATTCACCATATTCACCTTTCTATCCACCTATTTGAGCAGACTGAGCCGACTGGAATCTTTCCTGACTTTCCTTGAGTCTTTCCTTTATCCTACTCTCCTGTCTTTCTAGAGCCTTCAGTTTTATCTCTAATTCTTCTTTTGCATCTGCCAATTCTTTCTTTATTTCATTTTTTTGAACTGCTACAAGCACAGGCCCAATACTCTTGTAAATTTCCTCTGATTTTTCTATCTCTTCCAAAGCCTTTTCTATCTCTCTACTCTGCACAACGAATGTTTGTCTTTGCATAATGGTATTTTGTAGATGCTGACTTTGTATCTGCAAATCCGCAATAAGATCATCGTTTTTCATATCGTTCACATCTATTCTATCTAGCTATTACTCTCTTTTTAAATGCAGGCCTAGCTTTTGCAATTACCCTAAAACCACAATATTGGCACATTACTTTATTGTCAATTTCAAAGGTTTTTCTGCACTTTATACAAATGTACATTGCTATACCTCTAGCCTAAACTTTATAAAGGCTTTATTTTAGTGGTTTTTGGTCACAATGAATTCATATCTTGAACTCATATGGCCCAGAAGCAAAAACTTTTTGACATTTTTTACAACACCATATACCTGCTGCTTTTCTGCGTACAGCCTTCCTTGAGCAATTTGGGCACATATAGCTATTACTAGACTTTTTTTGAGCAGTTACAACCTGTTTCCTTATATTTTTTCCAAATCCAACACGCATTCTAGTCACCTACCTACACTAATCTTCAACATTAAAGATATTAGGAATATCTGATATTTTCCCAAAAAGTATATAAGGAAGATCTGATATCTAGCACACCACTAGTCTGTTCAGAAAGCAAAGCTTTCTAAAATCTCGAAAAGCTATGCTTTTCAAAGATATCTGATCTTTCTAATATTTTGTGGGAAGATAAGATCTCGAACATGCTTAATATATTTACAAGCATGTTCAAGATGACTAGTGGTTGCGAGATGTAAAGAACCACTCTGTAACACCAGTGTTACTAACCAACTTCAAGATGCCACTGGTCTATGTTCAGAAAGCGAAGCTTTCTAACATCTCGAATACATCCTTAATATATCTATGGATGTATTCAAGATGACCAGTGGTTCTTCACATCATACAAATCTTACGATTTCAAGGTTTTTGGGTGCAGTACTTTCAATATTATATCCTTTATAAATGGCTCTTGATAGCTTAATGCATCGTGAGCTTTCACCATGATTTACTATAACCTTTTTAGGCTTTGTCCTTAAATTTTTTATGAAGGCAAGCAACTGATTATGATCACTATGACCACTGAGACCAGGTATTGTTGCTATCTCGAAATTAAGGTCAAGACTTTTACCGTTGTCAAGCTGAATATGTTTCCAACCCTTTTGTATCCTTCTTCCTAGAGAACCCTCTGCCTGATAACCCACGAATAAAAGCATGTTCTTTTCATCTGGTGCAAAGTGCTGCAGATACTCTATTGCAGGTCCACCCATAAGCATACCTGACGTTGCAAGTACAATACTAGGCTTTGAACTATCTAATGCAGCTTTACGTTCTTTTGATGATCCAATGCCCTTAAGCCTCGGGTCTATGAAAGGATTATTGCCTTTATGCAGTATTTGTGACTGAATATTACGTGACATAAATTCAGGATAAGCTGTATGAATTGCAGTCACGTCCCATAACATACCATCAAGATATATGTCAGCATTGATATCAGAATCAACAATCATTGTAATAATATCTTGTGATCGACCTACTGCAAAACATGGTATCAGCACATTACCATTTCTTTCAATTGCTCTTCTAACATTTTCTATAAGACGCTTTTCTCCATCCCTATGATAAGGCATAAGATTTTCTTCACCACCATACGTCGACTCTATAAGTAGAGCCTCAACACGAGCATAATCTGTGTATGCACGATCAAACAGTTTTGTATTCTCGTATTTCATATCACCCGTATAAAGAATATTGAATAGACCATCACCTACATGTATGTGAGAACATGCTGATCCTAAAATATGTCCTGCATTCTGCAATGTAAGACGCATATCAGGAGTAACATCACTGACTTCACCATAGTCCAACGGTACACAATGTTTTATTGCCTCTTCAACACCCTTAGAAGTATATGCTGCCTTCTTGTTTTCTCTTTGAGCTATCTGAAGATAGTCAAGCTGCAATAATGCTGCAATATCTCTTGTAGGTCTTGTACAGTAAAGAGGGCCTCTGAATCCATATTCGTATAGGTAAGGAACTAAACCACAGTGGTCAAGGTGAGCATGCGACAATATAATTGCATCCAATTCTTGTAGTTTAAATTCAGGAGCTTCGAGATATGGAAATGGCTTTATTCCTGGTGTAGTAATAGAAAGTTGACCTACAGCAAGGCCGCAATCAAGAAGAACTTTACTTTGGGATGTCTGTAGCAAAATACATGAACGCCCGACTTCACGAAAGCTACCAAGACAACCTATTCTTATCCATTCAACTTCTTTACTTTCTCCGTATATTTTTTCACCAAGTTTATTCAGAAATTTTTTCCTATAACCAGCTTCTTTATGGAGCATCTTTCTTATTGAACGTATAATATCAGAATCAATAACAGGCGCACGCCTTACATCAGGTACCCAGAAACTTTGGTTTTTTATGAGATTAAGTGTTTCACCAGACTTACCGATAACAATGCCAGGTTTCTCTGCGTGTATTACAACCTTTGCAAATTCAGGCTCAAAATATATGTCTTTGATCCCAGCGTCTTTAGGTACTGTCTTTGTTATAAGCTCCATGGTTTCTTCTTCTGGAAGTAAAATACTTTCATCAGCTCTTACAGCTATTCTCTTCTTTATCTTGCTGACAATGCTCTTTATTTTATCTGTGCAGGTTTTGAAAAATTCTTTATTTGAGGTATATAGAACTATTTCACTGCCTTCATAGCATATGTCAGTGATAATACCTTTTGG
>CAYMYT010000024.1:7541-10157 GCA_964394755.1 uncultured archaeon | reverse complement strand
GGCCTTCTATATTTAGCTCTGCAGGCCACATCTCTTTAAAGATCTCAGCATTCTTCGGATAGCCAATAGATGCCCAACTTGCCAGACCTGAGTCAAACCATATATCTAAAACATCTGGTATCCTTTTCATATTACCACCACACTTACATGCAATTTCAACTGCATCTATGTATGGCCTATGTAGATCATCCAATTGAACAGGGAGATCTTTCAAACTACCTATAATTTTTACATTTCCACAATTGCATGTCCATATAGGAAGAGGTATACCCCAGTAACGTTGACGCGATATTGGCCAATCTCCTAGATTTTCTAACCAATTTTGGAATCGTTGCTTTGCCCATGAAGGATACCACTTTACATTTGCATTCTCCTCCAATAGTCTATCACGTATCTTTGTAACAGCAAAGAACCACTGTGGCACTGCAATCTGCAATAGTCGTGTGTCACAGCGCCAACACTGTGGATAGTCGTGCATTATAGTTTCTTCATGAAGTAGGTTACCACTGTTCTTGAGTTTTTCAATAATCTTTTTGTCAGCTGACTTAACATATAATCCTGCTAAATCACCTACTTCCTTTGTAAATACACCATTCATCCCTACATGTGATATCACAGGTAAATTATATTCAACACCAACCTTGTAGTCTTCTGAACCATGTCCTGGCGCGCAGTGTACAAGGCCTGTACCTGTATCCATTGTTACAAATTGTTCATTCAATACAACACGTCTTTCTAAATTATCAGAAACTAATGGGTGCTTGTAACTTATCCCAGAAAGATCTTTACCACTTATCTTTTCAACAATCTCATAATCAGACCCTACTTTTTTCATTACAGATTCAATAAGGGGTTCTGCAATAATTAGTATTTTATTGTCTACTTTGACCTTTACATATTCTGCATTTGGATTTATCATTACAGCAGCATTTGCGATTAATGTCCATGGAGTTGTTGTCCAGATAACAAGATACTCATTCTCACTTGTAGCAAATTTTACATATATTGAAGGATCAATTACCTTCGCATATTCTATTTCATTGTAAGCAACAGCAGTTTGGCATCTAGTACACACATGAACAGGGTACGACCCCTTGTAAAGTAGACCTTTTTCATATGCTATCTTGAAAGTGTACCATGCGCCTTCTATATAGTCATTTGTCAACGTTAGGTAAGGATTTTTCCAATCCATCCATATACCCATATTATTAAACTGTTTTGACATCACATCAATGAAACGCGTTGCAAATTCTCTGCACTTAGAAGTAAAGGCTTCTATACCCATCTGTTCTATATCTGCCTTAGATTTTATTTGTACCTCACGCTCAACCTGATTCTCTATAGGTAGACCATGTGTATCAAATCCAGGTTTATCCCAAACACTGTAACCATTCATACGCCAGAAACGTATATAGGTATCTTTCAATATTTTGTTCAGTGCAGTACCTATATGAACAGAGCCTGTTGCATATGGTGGACCATCAAGAAAGTAGAAAGGTTTACCTTTTTTTGACCTTACATTTTCATATACATTATGCTCTTTCCAGAAAGCCTCTATATCATCTTCCATTTTTTTATTCATTTTACTCAAGATGATATAGTTCTCAACCTTATAAAAGATTTTGATAAGAATACTCTAACGATAGTGTAAGCTTGATATCACCATGGCTGCTGTGATGTAGCTTGGTAGCATAAGGGACTGTGGATCCCTTCGGTCGGGTTCAAATCCCGACAGCAGCCCTTCATCATATTAATATTCTTAATATCGAATGATAATTATGTTTCAGACACCTCGTGGAACAAGAGATTTCATGCCAGAAGACATGATAAAACTCCAGTATATTACTGGTACACTCAGAACAGTATTCGAGAGTTGGGGTTATGATCCAATAGATACACCAGCTTTCGAGGATTTTAAGTTGTTGTCCGCAAAAAGCGGAGATGCAATAAAAGAAGAAATATACTACTTTCATGATAAAAGCGGTCGTGAACTAGGCCTCCGCTTTGATCTAACTGTTCCATTTGCAAGAATTCTTTCAAGTAATCCAAATATACCCAAACCATTCAGGCGTTATGCCATCGGAAAAGTATGGCGCTACGACAGACCTGGTAAGCTAAGATGGCGCGAGTTCACACAAGCTGACATAGATGTAGCAGGCGCTGGTCCTGGAGCAGATATCGAAATCATCTCAATAATATGTGAAGTAATGAGTAAGCTTGGATTAAACGACTTCAAGATTCGGATAAACAACCGCATCCACGTAGAAAATTTTCTAAGTTCAATAGGTATTGAAACAAAAAATATTCCAGACGTATTTAGAAGCATTGACAAAACTGACAAGATAGGTGAAGACGGTGTCAAGAAAGAGCTACAAAAAAAGGGCGTTTCGCCGAAAACACTGAAATCAATATTAGAATTTATGAAATCAAAATGTGATGATAAGACAGTTCAAAATATTGTTAAGACAGTAAAGAATGATCACCTCAAGCCAGACAACTCACTTGTAAGAGGACTCGAATATTACAACGGTATTGTCTACGAAGTTGTTTTTCAGGGTGCGACAATTGCAGCAGGCGGAAACTACGATTTTCTCACAGAAAAACTAGGTGGTAAAC
>CAYMYT010000024.1:0-7531 GCA_964394755.1 uncultured archaeon | reverse complement strand
GTGGTAAACCCATGACTGTAACAGGAATATCATTCGGTGTCGACAGAATCATGGATTTCATCAACTCAAAAGAAAAAACAACTACAAAAATATATATAGCAGCTTTAGAGCCAGCAGACCAACTGGCATCCAAACTGCGTTCAATAGGCCTAAACTGCACCATGGATCTTGCAGACAGACCACTTAGAAAACAACTCGAATACGTAAATGCAAGAGGTATTCCATACGTAATATTCTATGGTCCAGAGGAATCCAAATCCGGCAAACTCAAGATAAGAGACATGTCAAGCGGCAAAGAGCACGAATTCTCACTTAGCGCCCTTAATAAACTCAAAGATTTTCTAGAAAAAAATTCTATGTAGAATCTCAAAATAGTAACTACTAATAAGTTACAAAACCTTTAAATAGTTAGAATGACTAAATAGTATTGATTACTATGGAAGTTTCAGAGCTGTTTGAAGAGAAAGATGTAGGAGGGTATAGATTCGCAAACATCGGCCCGAATGTTGTTTTGGCACGTAAAACTCATATAGGATCTTATAACGAAATTTTAACCACTCATAAATATGCAGAATCTCATCATCATATAGACAGAAATAGCGGTAGGATTAGTATTCCTATCACTATTCCAATGCATCGAAGTAGAAGTATAGAAGTATCACATATTCCAGAAGGTCTAACTTTTGCACTAGAAAAATATGATATGGCTCTATCTGAGAAAGTTAGGAGATACTATTCTCATTCTTCTACAAGAGTCAATGTAGGCTAACAATAAATATCAAGAAGTAAGTCTAAGAGAACTTGGTAAGCTGAGACAGATTATATCTTTATTTATGCAAAACATTCTTCTTCTGCAACAGCACCACATTCTCTACAGTACATACCGTAGCCGCTATAGTCTAGCGATACTTTCTCTGAGCCACACTCAAAGCAGTGCATTTGTTCCACCCTATAATCCCACATTGTGGGTTATATTATTAATGATTTTCTTATATATAAACTATCTTTGACAAAAACGAAAAGTATTAAAGTATTGTCTCTATGTAGAAATTACATGCTTGCTTCTTGTCAATCTTAGACTCATCTGTAAACTACAGTGAATATAGGATGAAAAAATGATATAAAGTGTTTAGTGTTTAATATGTCAGAAAATCAGAAAATAGTACCGGATACATCCGTAATTATATCAGGTATACTTACAGATCTTATTTCAAAGTCAGAGATAACAGAAGCGACTATAATAATACCTGAATTTGTTGTAGAAGAGCTTCGTGCACAGGCTTCTAGGGGTCGAGAAATAGGGTTTAAGGGATTAGAGGAGCTTAAAAAACTCCGGAAACTCGAAGAAGAAAAAGGTATTGTTGTAACACGACTAGGAAGACGCCAAACACTGGATGAGATAAGATTAGCAAAATATGGAAGAGTAGACGCGCTTATTCTTGATGTTGCAAGGGAAGAAAAGGCAGTGCTCTATACATCAGATTATGTACAGGCCATGGTTGCTGAAGCAGAAAATGTAGCAGTCAGATATTTTAGGCCATATGAGCGGAAGAGTGAAACAAAGCTGAAGAGTATGTTTACGCCTGATACAATGTCAGTACACATTAAAGAGGGTACAATGCCTGCTGCAAAACGCGGTAAGCCAGGTTCATGGGAACTTGTTAAAATAGGAAATGTTATGCAAACTGAGGAAGTTGAGATGATGATAAAAGAGATAATGGATTCTACACGGTATGATGATGACAGCTCAGTTGAAATAGGAGGTCATTCTGCAACAGTTATACAAGCAGGTGATATAAGAATTGCGATTGCTAGGCCGCCATTTTCAGATGGTCTTGAGATAACAGCTGTTAGACCAATCACAAAACTTTCACTCGAGGATTACAAGTTGTCAGATAAGTTGAAGGAAAGGCTTGCAAAGAAAGCAGAAGGAGTTTTATTGTCAGGGCCACCTGGCTCAGGAAAAAGTACACTAGCTGCTGCTATTGCAGAGTTCTATGAGAGCCAAGGTAAAATAGTGAAGACAATAGAAAGTCCAAGGGATCTTCAGGTGAAGCCTGAAATCACACAGTATACGAAGTTGAAGGGGAGCTACGAAAATACAGCAAACATGCTTTTTCTTGTAAGACCTGATTATACTGTTTTTGACGAAGTTCGTAAAACAGAAGAATTTCTTATATTTTCTGATATGCGACTTGCTGGTATAGGTATGATAGGCGTTGTTCATGCAACTGATCCAGTTGATTCAATACAGAGGTTTATTGGAAGAGTTGAACTTGGGATCATACCACATATTATTGATACTATAATTTATGTGAAGGATGGGCAGATCATGAAGGTTTACTACGTTGATTTAGTTGTAAGAACACCAACAGGAATGACAGAAGCTGATCTTGCGCGACCCATAGTAGAAGTGCGCAATTTTGAGACGTCTGATCTAGAGTATGAAATCTATACATATGGAGAAGAAAATGTAATTATTCCAGTAAAGGCAAAGAGTGAGCCAGCTATGGCAAAGCTTGCTAAGAAATATATAATGATGGAGCTTAGAAAATTCGGTAAGGACTTAGACGTTAATATTCTAAGCAATGACAAGATCGAGATAAAGGCTGATAATGAGATAATACCAAGACTTATAGGCAAGAAAGGTGCAACTGTAAAAGAATTGGAAGATCGGCTTGGTATAAGTATAGAAGTGACACCAAGAGTAAAAACATTTGGTAAGGAGATAGATTTTGAAAAGAGTGAGACGGGTGCATATATCGTATTTGTTTTCAAAGATATTCCAGGAAGTGTTGTAAGCTTTTACTCTGATGAAGAATACATTTTTTCAGCTACAGTAGGCAAAGAAAATCAGATAAGAGTAGCAAAAGATAGTGATGTTGGCAAGGACGTGATGAATGCTATTCTCAGGAATAATATAAGGGCATTTATATGCTAGTAAATCCCTTTTTTAGAAAAAAAGGTCTTTACGAACCCCAAAAAAACAAGTGACTTTGAAATATTATAATATTTTATAACCATTTGTTCTTTGGAAGATGGTAGGAGCCTTTCTTATCTGCAAAAACCTTTAGGGTTTTTGAGATCTGGTATTCCTAATATTTGATAGGAATACAAGATCCTGAATGATCGAAGATCATTCGAGGATGACAAAGATGTTTGACATATAAAATCTTTGATCACAAGAAAGAATCCTATTCCAAGAAACAAGTGGCTTCGCAATATTAAAGATATATTCCCACAAAAATATTATGAAGGTCTGATATTGTTGCCCTTGTAGCTCAGTTTGGATTAGAGCACTTGCCTCCTACCACTAGGGTGAAAGCAAGGGGTCGTGCGTTCGAATCGCACCAGGGGCGCTCTATTTCAGAATATTATGGTCTACCTATTACAATACTGTAAGCGTACTAAAAACACTATCAGATCTTCTTAATATTTCATAAGAAGATATGATCCTGAACATGTCTCTAATAATATACTGTGGAAAGACATATTCAAGGATTAAAACCGGTGTTACCATAAATTTGATATGGTTTCAAGAAAAATACATGCAATTAAACATCATTCAGGTAGAATCAAAAGAAAAATAGTTGCACACAAACACAGAATCGACAAAATTAACGGAATTGCAATCTTTGGCTCTCTTATATGTTTTATAGCATTTGCCCTGTTAATTTCTTCCAGTGGTCTCACATTAAAAAATGTTACCAATATAACAAACGTTTTATCAAGCGCTGCAATATCTGCTAATTTCTTAGCACTGAAACCATTCTTATACGGATTTGTTGCAATGATAATGTTCGCAGCAGGTCTAACCTTTCTGAGTAGTTACGGCTTTTATAGAGGTTCATATAAAATAGGATTTGTTTCAATAATACCAGCAATATTAATCGTATTACTTCTAGGGCTCTCTATTTTTTCTGGTTTACTGGCATTGGCAGTTGTTATTTCTTCTATTTACGTTATACCGCTTGCCAACACTTATGGCATGGAGCTGAGGCGTTGGAGACGTTTTAGAGTAGGTTCAAAATCTGTAGGTAGAATACTGATAGTTTTCAATGTAATTCTTGCATTGGCTGTAATGCTTTCTGTTTCTGTAAATCCTGTTGAATATCAGCAAGATTTTAAGAATAGTTTGAAAGAGCTAATGATTGCGAGTGTACAGGTTCCTGATGCATTAAAACCTTTAGTAGAAGCAGAGCTGGATCAGCGCATATCTGACATGCCGCTATTTCAGGCGTATGTAAGATGGCTTCCTTTGGTGTCAGCATTTAGTTTCTGGGTTGGACTCGAGTTTTTACGAGCACTAATTTTATCGAGCGGGTCTGGTATGATTTCCTACGTATTGATAAGAATTATGCACAATCCTATACATGAAGCTCGACGTAAAGAAATGTATGAAAAAAAGCATGGTAAGTGAAGATTTTCTCTGAACAATCAAATTTTCTTCAAGTTAACAAATAATGTATTCTTTTATTGATTGCCATAATAATTGATACAAAGTGAATATTATGGAAATCATCAAGGCAGATGGACGCAAAGAACCTTTTAGCAGGGAAAAAGTAATAGCAACATGTTTAATGGCAGGTACCAGCCAGAATCTTGCTGAAGAAATCTGCGATAAGATAGAACGCGAGAATATCAGAACAACAGAAGACATCTATAAAAAAATTATTACAATTCTTGATCCTGACACAGAAACTCATATTTTTTTCAGATTAAGGGAAGCTATCGCTGCTTTAGGCCCAAAAAATTTTGAGATATATGTAAAAGAGTTGTTGGAAGCAGAGGGTTATGAGTGCAAATGGAACTCTATCATAAAAGGAAGCTGTGTAGAGCATCAGGTTGATCTAATAGCCAAGAAAGAATACCAAATGCTAGTAGAAATAAAACAGCATGTTAATCCACATCGTTTTTGTGGTTTAGATGTTCTTCTTCAGGTTCAGGCAAGACTTGAAGATATTAATGCCGGCTTTGTGGAAAAGAAAAACAATAGTGACTTTAAAGGTGCGTGGATTATCACCAACACAAAGTTTTCAGAACATGCAAAGATGTATGCAAAAGGAAAGGGCATAAAAATTACAGGGTGGGGAAACGATCTGGAGAATATGATCAAGAAAAATAACATAATTCCGGTGACTGTAATGAATATGAAACCTGAGGATCTAAATAAGCTTTTTGAGCAAAATATTGTAACACTTAAACAATTATACAACATAAGAAATACAAAAGCCGGCGTGGCAGAATCTGGCTAATGCGCTGGTCTCGAATAAACTTTCGTAATAAGAAAGATAAATAAGAAAGATAATACAGAGAAAACCAGTGGGCTTTGCCCGTGCAGGTTCAAAATACATCCCTTTCTTTTAGAAAAAGAAAGGTCTGTATTAACCCCAAAGAAAATGTTAGGGATGTAGGAAATTCCTGCCGCCGGCGCTTATCTTAATTGATGTAGAAGATAATCTAAAGTAATAATTTAAGGAATAAAACTGCTAGTCTTTAACATGTGTGGAATTGTTGGGTATGTAGGCAAAGAATCTGCTTTGCCAATTTTGATCAATGGTCTAAAAGCACTTGAGTATCGCGGTTATGACTCTGCCGGCGTTGCTGTATTTTCTTCGACTAATTATAAAGTAGAAATTAGAAAAAGCATTGGTCAAGTTAAGATACTTGAGAAAATATTAGATGATAAATATTTATTGGGTAATCTAGGTATTGGTCATACTCGTTGGGCAACACACGGCGTACCAAATGAAATTAATGCACATCCACATACTGATTGTAGTAAAAGAATATTTGTTGCCCATAATGGAATCATAGAAAATTATAAAGAATTAAAAGAGTATCTGGAAAAGCGTGGCCACAATTTTATATCTGATACCGATACAGAAATTGTTCCACATCTTATAGAAGATTTTCTGAAAAATGGAAAAAATTTTTACCAATCTCTACTAGATACTCTAAAAATGATAAAGGGTGCATATGCTTTAGCTATAATTGATTCAAAAAATCCCAACAGTTTATATGCTGCTAGACTTTCCAGCTCGCTAGTAATTGGAGTTGGCAACAATGGAAACTTCTTAGCTTCTGACACATCTGCTCTAGTAGGAAAAACAAAAGATGTTATATATCTAAAAGATGGAGAAATTGCAGAGATAACTGCAGATAATATTAATATCACAAATATCGACAGGCAAAAAACTTCACCGGAAATCGTTCGTCTAGAATGGGATATGGAGCAGGCACAAAAAGGAAATTATCCACATTTCATGCTAAAAGAAATCTTTGAAGGGCCTGATGTTGTTCTTTCTGCAATGCGAGGACGACTTACCAAAAAAGAAATTAAATTAGGTGGATTAGAAAAAGTTACCGACAAGTTAGTTGATACTAAGAGACTGTTGATTCTAGCTTGTGGTACTTCTTATTATGTTGGTCTAGTTGGTGAATATCTTTTTGAGGAAATAGCAGGAATACCAACAGAAGTTCACATCGCATCTGAATTTCGATATCGAGAAGAGCCTTTCGAAAAAGGTACGGTCGCAATAGCAATTTCTCAGTCAGGAGAGACAGCTGATACGCTGGCAGCAATTCGTAAAGCCAAGGAAAATGGATTACTTACACTTGGTATTGTTAATACCACAGGCTCGACTATTGCTAGAGAGACAGATGCAGGAGTCTATAATCATGCTGGACCAGAAATCGGTGTTGCCTCAACAAAAGCATTCATTTCACAATTGACAGTACTAGTACTTATGGCAGCTTACTTGTCGAAGACGAAAGATTCATCTTCAAAAGATCTCATTAACGAATTAGAAAATATTCCAGAAAAAATTAAAATCATATTAGATAAATCTACAGAGTTAGAAAAGCTCGCAGAAAAGTATAAAGACTGGGATAACTTTTTATTTTTGGGACGGCGCTATAATTACCCAGTTGCGCTAGAGGGTGCACTCAAACTAAAGGAAATATCATATATTCATGCTGAGGGCTACGGCGCTGGTGAAATGAAGCATGGCCCAATAGCTATGATTAGCGACAAATTTCCAACCATGGCCATAATCCCAAAGAATAGCATTTCAGAAAAAATGTTCTCAAATATCGAAGAGATCAAGGCACGTAAAGGCCCAATCATTGCGATTGCTACAGAAGGTGATGACAGAATCACATCACTGGCAGATGACGTATTTTTTGTGCCTAAGACTATTGAAGCACTAGAACCATTTCTAACTATTATTCCACTTCAATTATTCGCCTATTATATAGGAACTAAACGAGGATTTGATGTGGACAAGCCAAGAAATCTGGCCAAGTCAGTTACTGTTGAATAAGATCCTTTCTTGTGATCAAAGATGTTTATATGTCAAACATCTTTGTCATCCTCGAATGATCTTCGATCATTCAGGATCTTGTATTCCTATCAAATATTAGGAATACCAGATCTCAAAAACCTCTAAGGTTTTTGCAGATAAGAAAGGCTCCTACAACCTTCCAAAGAACATTTCAATCAGATCTTCCTTGTATACCCACAACTAAA
>CAYMYT010000023.1:8987-10272 GCA_964394755.1 uncultured archaeon | reverse complement strand
TCTTACTTCGTCTGCAGCACTGCTATATAGACCTGTGTTAGTGTCAGCTACAAAGGAATATGTTGGTGCTGCTGCAGAACCGTTTATACTGCGAACTTCACCTGTTGAGACTACTTGGAATAGATCACCGCTTCCTACAGTGAATAATGCAGATGGTGATATATCTCCTACACCTATTCTGCCTGATGAGTCTATAGTAAATCTGTCTGAACCAGCTGTTGCTAATCTTAGTTCATCTGCAGCAGCAGAGTAGAGACCAGTGTTAGTGTCAGCTACAAAGGAATATGTTGGTGATGATGGTGTACCGTTTATACTGCGAACTTCACCTGTTGAGACAACTTGGAATAGATCACCACTACCTACAGTCAATGATGCAGCAGGTGTTGCATCTAAGATACCTAATCTATTTGTTGAATCATCCCAAAATAGATTTGAATTATCTTGCAATATAAGACCACTTGTTCCTACGAATGGAACAGATCCTAATGTCAGTGTACTTACAGTTAGTGTTCCGCCTATTGTTGTATTTCCTGTGATGTTACCTGTACCTACAACATTAAGAGTCTGCCTTGGCTGGCTTGTTCCTATACCCAATCTAATGTTAGGATTATCCCAAAAGAAATTTGCATTATTTTCTGAGAATGTACCACCTGTTCCAATATATGTTACAGATCCTGCTGTAAATGAACTAAAGTTTGTTATTGCAGCAACACTCAATGAACCACCTATAACTGTATTTCCTGTGATATTTGTTGTACCTATAATACTCAATGTGCTTGTTGGCGCTTGTGTTCCTATACCAACATTACCTGTTGTACTGTTAATAAAAAAAAGCGGTGAGTTTTGAATACTGTTTATAATGAAAGAACCAGAAGGTGTTAATTCAAGCAAAGTTTGTGTAAAATTTCTTATAACTAATGGACTAGGTGCTGTAAGATTTGTTTGATTCGTTTGATTACTTTGATTATAGTATGTATCGACTACTATAGACCTATCCCCAATTACCGTCTCTGCTTCTGCTTTGTAACTGAAAACAAGAAGCAACACCAAAAACATTAAAAATATTTTAGAGTCTATATTCTGCTTCTGACCTTTTACCATTAATTACTACTTTGTTCATAGGTCGTATATATAGTTTTTCTCTGTAGTCTGATATATTATGCAACAAAAATTGTGTAAACCAGCATCTTCAGGTGTGAGAAATACTGTATATTCAAAGAAAACTGCAAAATTATAGGTTCTTAAACCTTTTGATTAAATATCTTAGGAGATACAAATGGTAAAA
>CAYMYT010000023.1:0-8977 GCA_964394755.1 uncultured archaeon | reverse complement strand
GACAGAGAGATACTTGAAACTCTTGCTGAAAAGATAAAAAATATCTAAGTTTTTCTTTTTTTATTTTTACTTTATATTGTAACTAGTTTTAGTTTAGCTTTCTCCAACGTAACAAAACCGAATATGATTCTTGTGCAAGAATGATTCAAAGAGTCCTTCTGCACCGAAGGAACTTTGTTCCTTCTTGTGTTGGACGACTATAGATTTCAGATTAAAGAACTATTGGATTGCAATGTAACATTCCAAAACAATTAAAAACTATTGTCATCCTAAGACGAGAAATATCGATTTACTTTTTCTTTTTCACGATTTTTGCTGGTTTTACTGGCACTTCTTTTTGCTCCTCTTTCAATTTATTAGATTCTGTGCGCTCTCGTGATTCCCATTTTATATCTTCGTACTCAATCCATGCTATAATCAATCCAAAGAAAATTAGCGCAAAACCAAATAGTCCAGCAAAAACAGATTTGAATGCAGCAAATGTACTTGCTACCCCAAATAAAGGTGCAACACCTTTACCACCAAAAATTGGTGCAACATACCATAACAAACCTGCTAAAAATATTATCACACCAATAACGAGCTTTGCTACTGAATTCATTACATATCACTTTTTATTTTATACTAATAGACAGTACTAATATTTAAACATTATTAAGATATCCTGAAAACATTTTGTGCATCTAAAATATTATTGTCTTTCATTTTATCTTAAATAGTTTTCATTTAACTAAAACTATTTATAGTCATCCAAGAAAAGATTCAGAGCATCTGATTTCCTAATATTTTAGAGGAAGATAAGATCTAGAACATGCTTAATATATGACTAGCACGTTAAGATGATTTTCTTGGATTCCTACTAGCAAAATCATTTTGAGATGTTTTTGTTATAAGCTCTTCATGAGCTGTGTGAACTCTTCGTGATAAATATGATTTCCAAAACTGTAGAATGGCGCAAGGTAGCAATAGCACGTGTTGATCGTCCTACAAAAATAGATAGAGCTAGATCACTAGGTTATAAGTCAAAGCAAGGTTATGCTATTGCGCGTGCAAGAATAAGCAAAGGTGGTAGAAAGCGTTCAAGACCAAAAAAAGGTAGGAAACCTGGAAATTTAGGTATATTTTCAAATCCATCGCAAAGTAAACAAGTTATTGCTGAAAAGCGTGTGGCAAGAGCATTTCCTAATCTTGAGGTTCTTAACAGCTTCTACGCAGGTGAAGATGGTATGTATAAATATTATGAAGTAATTCTTGTTGATCCTAATCATCCTGTTATCAAAAGTGATCCTAAAATAAACTGGATATGTCAAAAACGAAGAAGAGTATTCCGTGGTATGACTTCTGCTGCAAAGCGTTCAAGAAGTCTTTCTAGTCCAGAAGGTTGGCATACTAGGCAGAGACTTAAAGATTTGCGTTAAAGTCTAATATAATGGTATTCTATGACTTACATGTACACACAAAGTTATCGATAGGTGAAAATAGTATAGAAGATATGGTTGCAATGGGTATGCAACTAGGCCTTGAAGGTATTGCAATTGTCCAGTATCATGACAATCTTCAAGAACTCCCAGAAATTGACCATATTATAAGTGCAATAATATTGAAGCCTGAAACTTCTGAGGAACTTAACACTCTTGCCAACAAATTTAGAAATAAGTGTGATCTTTTGCTTGTGCATGGTGGCTTATACAATGTAAATAGAGCAGCATGCGAAAATCCTATGATTGATATTTTATGCCATCCTCAGCTTGGACGAAAAGATTCTGGTATAGATCATATATGTGCAAAGGCTGCACATGAAAACAATGTTGCAATAGAAATCAATATGAGACAGATACTGGAAAGTTCAAGACGCCACCGTATCTATGTACTTTCATCAATGGAGCGTAATATCAAACTTTGTAAAAAATATGGTGCTCCTGTAATTACAACTTCAGGTGCAGCCTCTAAATGGGGTATGCGTTCTGGCCGTGAAATGTCAGCGTTCGCATATCTTATGGGGCTTGAACTAGGTACAGCAATTGCAAGTACGAGCACCGTTCCGGAAAATATGATTAAGACTAACAGAGAAAAACTTGCAGGAAAGCGATGGGAAGGTGTAAGAGTATTATGAAATATTATATTAGAGATTACTACAAAAGAGGAGATTACTAATGGAACCAAGACATTTACCACCAAGTCTGCGTGCTAACAAGCGCTACATCATTTATAAAATCATTTCAGAATATCCTGTATCATACAACGACTTTATATCAGCGTTATGGCAAAGTATGGTAGAGTTTTTAGGTGAACTTGAATCTTCGAATGTAAAATTGTGGCCAATCCAGAATCTTTACAATCCAAGAAAGCAGATCGGTGTATTAAAGTGCAGGCACGATCGTGTAGAACATCTTCGTGCTGTCATTTCTCTTATAATGATGATAGGTGAGTCGCGTTCAATAGTTCATATAATGGGTGTAACAGGTACTATAAAATCAGCACAAACAAAGTATCTTGATTAGACAAACAGTAAAGGTGATCATATGGAATACATAGATATGTTAAGAAAGGCAAGAAAAAATCTTCCTACTAAGTCAGCAGAACGCTTCGAAATTCTCAATCCTAACGTCTATGTAGGCCGTCAAACTTTCATAAGAAACTTCTTAGATATTGCAAAGTCGTTGAGAAGAGATCCTATTCACATATCAAAATTCCTTTTCAAAGAGCTCGCTGTTCCAGGAGAAATCCGTGGAAGTGAGCTTATACTTCAGGGAAAGATTTTGCAATCTATGGTAATGAAACGTATCGAAGACTACACTAAAGAATTCGTTATCTGTAAAGAATGTGGTAAACCTGACACTTCCATTATTAAAGAAGATTCGCTTCATTTCGTGAAATGTGAAGCATGCGGCGCTAAAAGAAGTGCAAGAAAGATGTGAAATTTCTTATCTACTCTATGTCTTTTCTTACCCAATATGAATTTTCATGTTCGATTCTTTCGTGTAGCTTATATCCAAATTTTTGTACCCATTCAATCATCTTTGAGTTTTCAGCGAAAACCTTTCCTATCATAGCCCTTGCTCCATAATTCCTTGCTTTCTGCTCTACTAAATTAAATATTTGAGTTCCAATACCATATTTCTGGTAATCTTCAGATAATTGAACATTGTGAAAATATAATTCATCTCCTACCATTTCATGATCATAAAATCCAATAGGCATCCTTTCATGCTCTATTACCGTAATTCTATCCGGTTTAAATCCTGACATAAATTTAGCTCTTGACCATTTTTCCTGTGTATTGTTGTCAAAAAAAGCTTTCATGTTATGACTCATTAACTCATAACAAAAAACGAGATCTTTTTTATCTGCTGGACGTAAATGTAATTCTAGTCCAGTTACCGTAATCACTTTTTTATCCGTTGTCATAAAGTACTCCATTTGTTTTTAGCCTCAATAATCCTGCCTTTCGCTTAGACATATTCAGTATATTATCGTCATCAAACTCAGGCTTTGCTAATCTTATGGGTGGATCTACATTTTCAATTGGTTTACTTAGAGCAGCACACAATACCATGTCTTTATAATATTTCTGAATACTCCATGACTGCCTCTTTATTATCCTTGAAGAAAAAATATCTGCCTTCGATATTGTCTCATATGAATCTGACATTTTCTCTATATCATCTATGTTATGTACATTTGCAATAATCCAGTCAGATACATCTTCTTTTATATTTTTTGCGTCTTGCAGTCTTGACATACCAAATATCGTCTTTATCAATGCAAACATATTCTCTTCAGAATCACGCCAGCTTATGGATTCAAGATTAAGCAATGCCGCACGCACATCACCTCTACTGATTTTTGCAATTTCTAATATTTCGCTTTCACTCTTATCCAATTTTTTTTCTGCGCATACTATTCTAAGAAAATTTGCTATCTTTTCGCTGGGTACAGGATTGAAATAAATTATCCTACCAAACTTTCTTAGCTTTGGATCTGATGTAATTATTATGATAGGAAAATAGGAAGCATCTATTATTTTAGTAAGATTATTGGATGATACTCGCTCATCATCTATAAGCAACATTTTTTTCTTGGAGAATATACTTCTTTGCTGCCCGGCTTTTATAAGTAATTCTGGATTATTGTTCTCATAGATTTCGTAATCCAATTCTTTTGCTGCAAGCTTAACTGCAAGTGACTTTCCGCATCCATGAGGACCAGTTATTAGCAGTACATTTTTGGTATTGGTATTGATTTTGCTTTTAGTTTTAGCATTGGTTTTATCTTTCACTTCATTTTTATTTTGAGAATTTTTATTTTGAGAATCCGCTTTAGAAAGAAAATCTTTTATCTGAATAAACTGTACACGATTACTCACAAGACCATTAGACATTATCTTCTTCAGCATACAAAAGCATTAATTATAATCTAAACAATATTATTGCATGGTAAAGATCCGCTATAGGTGTGCGCGGTGTGGTGACATGTATTTCTCAACACATAAGAAACTTTCTTTGCATTCGAAGCGTCATCTCGATATGCTCGTAGATATGCAATTACTTCAGAAAGGGCATGTTCCTCAGGAAACAAAACATGGATCAGATTTCCGAGGTAAGAACAAGATTGTTGTAGGCTAATTCTATTATTCGGTTAATTTAACATAGCAGCTTCCTGAACGTTTTTCTTTAGATTTTGCAAAGCTGCATTCATAGACTTGTACTTGTATATATCCCTTATGAAAGTCCTGTAACCTTTTTTACCATCAATTTCACTTTTGTATACTTTATCAGCAGTTTGTGCTATAAACACAGCATATGGATATGGCGTGCTTTTCATAATTTCGTTAGCTTCCTTAGTATTCCCTTTTTTCAAGGCTGACCTTATTCCTTCGTATTCTGCATAACCTTCCATAACAAGTGTAGCCACATCTTCATGTACATCTGCATATTTTACTAGTTTTGCAGCTTTTGCATGCCTAAATTCATGTTTGGCAACTCGTTCTATCTTTACTGGATCTCTACCAACATATTCAGATATACCTACCCTACTAGCATGTCCATTCTTATGTATATGTGTAACTCCTGCATATTGCCTTGTATTATCTATATAAACTGGTACTGTTTCGTAGCCTTCCTCAGGTAAAGAATCCTCATTTTTTACAGCATCATACGCTCTTTTAACATAATGTTCTACATCTGAAGGAATATGTTCAGTATCAATACTAGGCATTGCAAATGTCGTAGTCATATCTAATCACATTTTTCTCTTGTTTTACCAATTTTTAAAGCTTTTTTTGGGTTAATTTTGTGAAGAACCACTTTGTAATACGGTAACTAACCAATTTCAAGATACCACTGGTCTATGTTCAGAAAGCGAAGCTTTCTAACATCTCGAATACATCCTTAATATATCTATGGATGTATTCAAGATGACCAGTGGTTCTTCACACATTATTTTATCTATTTTAAGACATTATCGTTCATCTAAATGAACAATTTCGTGCATTCTAAGTGAACAATTAAGAAAATATGATAGGAGCCTTTCTGTAATAGTTATATCTAATATATTTACGTGTTCTTTGGAAGATGATAAGAGCCTTTCAATAATATTTAATATATTTCACCTGTTCTTTGGAAGATGATAAGAGCCTTTCTTGCAAGAAAGGCTCTTATTAAGAAGGGATCCTATTAGGAGAATTCGCCGAAGCGTTCTGCCAATATTCTGCTATTAGGTACCTGCTTTTCCATTATAATATAGCGCATATCCTTTACAAAATCGTCTGACCCACACAAAAAGAATGTATCACCTATATTTGTATGCCTAGAAAGTACATCGCTGGTTATACGCCCATACTCAAAACCATCTGCTTGCTTACGTGTAACAGTACAAACAAGATTAAAATTCTTGTACTTTCTCTGCATTAGAACCAACTCATCGTAGAATATCATATCTTGAGCAGTTCTATTACTGTAAAGTAGATTTATTTTACAATCAGGCAGTTTAGCAACAGCATATCTTATCATACACATAAAAGGAGCTATACCTACACCAGCAGCAATCATAGATGCACTTTTTATTGAGTCATCAAGAACGAAAAGACCAAATGGACCTGTTACACCTACCTTTTCTCCTGCATTAAGTTGCCAAAGTTTTGTTGTAAAGTTTGCATGCAATTTTATTGTAAAGTCTATATGAGGATCAAGAGGTGATGAAGAGATTGAATAAGGTTTTGATGCAACAGACTTTCCGCTAGTATCAAGAATATGAAACATAAGAAATTGTCCTGGCTTAAAACTTATCTTTTTTTCAGGTATAAGTCGAAAAGTTTTTGTGTCGTGTGTCTCATCGATTATTTTCTCAAGTATACATTTTATCATTAAGAATCACTCTAATTCTGATTATAATCTATACTATACTAATACTATACTCTAAAACGAGCAACCTTTCCAAGAACGTCTTGATGCGTCATAAAAAGCGCACGGCAGCAATAACTTTTTATATCAAGCTCATCCAGAACTTTAGCTGGCGGCTGTCCTGCTGCAACACGTTCCTTATATTTAGACCACATACCACTAATAGGTCTACCGCATGACATGCATCTTACTGGTATTATCATATTAATCTTCTTAATTTTTAACTTAACAAAACGTTTTATACTTATTCCTTGCTTTGGAAGATGATATCTGCAGAAGCCTTTAGAGGCTTCTGAGATGATAAAGATGTTTAACATCATTATCTTCCTAATATATTGAGGAAGATGTGATATAAACATCTTTGATCACAAGAAAAGATCTTATTAGGATCTTATCGCTTAGACTGCTGCTTACTTCTTCGTGGGCCAGCGCTACTTCTGGACGGTTTGTGTGGTTCTGTTCTACGTGAATTCGATGTAGTCAAAAATCTGTCATATTCAATATATTTCTGCTTAAGATCTGTGCTCTTTGTGAATTCAACAATAGCATTTGCGATAGCTGTACGAGCTGCATCAGCCTGACCCCATACACCACCACCAAAAACATTAACATCAATATTTACCTTTCCTGAATGTGGCTCTGCTAATATTAATGCCTCCTGAATTCGCATTCGACAATAGCGTGGTTCTACCATATCAAGTGGTATAGAATTTATCCTTACTTTACCAGTACCCTGCTTTATTGTTGCCCTAGCTACTGCACGCTTTCTTGCACCTATAGACTGCAGTTGCTTTTTCGACTTTTTTTCTTTCTTTTCTTTTTCTTTTTCTTTAGGCATATTAAATCACTTTTAAATCAACTATTTACCATTCCATCCAATTTCTTTGCTTATATCTTCAATTCGTAAAAAATCTGAAACAATGATTTTTGTGGCGATACTGGTGATCTCAATACCTTCAATGCCTTCACTAGGACTACCAACATAAACTTTCAATCTTCTCAGTGCTGCTATGCCCATTGCTTTTTTGTAAGGTAGCATACCCCTAATAGTACGCCTAACAATTGCGTCAGGATGTTTCGGATAAAATGGACCTTTATACTTGTTTCCTCTTCTACGCATTTCCAAAAATCTTTCTTTTATCTCTTTTTTGCGGCCTGTAACAATAGCTTTTTCAGCATTGATTATAATAATATTTTCACCATTCAGGAGCATTTTTGCTACGATAGATCCTAATCTTCCCAACACTGCATTTTTTGCATCGATAATTATGGTCATATCAGAAATTCTCATATGAATATTTAAAAGGTTATCTGGAGAACCATTTGTCTCAGGCTAGTATGTTCAAGATAGCTTAGGAATTATTTGGTTTTTCCAACTAACTTTGAAGAACTTCTATCGAAACATATTTTTTTGACTTTATTCAACATAACCGTCGATGATACTTTTTGTATTTTTTTTGAAGTTTCTATAAAAGCTGGATTAACATTCATACCTTCTGGCAAGCCAGACATTTGCCTTGCCATGTCATCTAACGTATATGTTTTCATACTGCCATTTTCATAAACATTAAGAAATATTTTTTCATAACTACCATCGATTTTGTAATCTATACCCACCAGTTCTCTTTCGTAGTCTTCATTAGTAACTTGGAATCTGTGCGACACAGTTGCTCTTTTTATTCCAAAAGAATCACTTATCTTGATCTTATAGCTATCACCCTCAGAAAAAGCATTTTTACCTTCACAAGAGGTCTTTGGCCAATTAAGACTTACCTCTGGTATCAAATTATAGGCCATGACAAAGGCTGCTCCTATTATGCCTGCTTTAATCAAAAAATTGTTTATATATTTTTTATGCATTTACTAAAACCTCATGAAAATATTCGCGAAAATCATGTTGAACATTTCTTCCTAACATTGCTAATTTTTTCTAGGAAAGGCTGCTTATACTTGTCATATTCCTTTTTAAGTGTTTCAAATTTTTCAAGTGCATTTTCTAATTTGATAGCACGATCTTGATCTCCTTTTTCACGTAACACTTTTATAAAAGCTGGCATTTTATCACTTATAGAATCAGCAACCATCCTGTCAGCATCAGTTATGTCAATTTTACTAGTTTGTGGACCTTTTTTACGCTGAATAAAAAGTTCTTCATATATATGATCGCCATTGGTATCCAAGCCTTTTAGAATTTCGTAATTTCCATCACCTAAATCTTGTCTATATTCTGCGTATACTTTTTCCCCAAAAAATCTTTTTGTTGTAACACGGTATTCGTCATTTTTAGTGATAAGATTATTGCCTGAGCATGTTTTTGTATTTGCAAAAGCGTATAAACCAAGACATGCTGTAGCTATACCTATAACCAACGAAGTACGACTAAAGTATTTATCAGACATATGTAACAATCAGATCTTCCTTGTATACCCACAACTAAAGTTGTGGGTTTGTTGGAAGATATGATCTTGAACACGTCCTTAATACATACCAACTAAAGTTGGTAGTTTTGGACGTGTTCCAGATAAAAAGTTCTTCATATATATGATCGCCATTGGTATCCAAGCCTTTTAGAATTT
>CAYMYT010000022.1:0-10578 GCA_964394755.1 uncultured archaeon | reverse complement strand
AATATACCTATCTGCATTCACTTGCTTGATGCTGAATATTTAAAATATAAATATCAAATACTTCAATGCTTAATGTAAGCGAAGTAGAAGGTGAAGTAGACTACGAATCTACAATGAAAGAATTTGGAATAGAAACATTCAACTCAAAACTATCTGATTTCATCCTATATAGAAGAGGCATAGTATTTGGCCAACGCGATTTCTCTCTTATTCAAAATGATATATCAAACAAAAAACCTTTTGCGGTTTTATCAGGCTTTAACCCATCAGCACCACTCCACATGGGTAACCTCTTTTTTCTGAAGCAGGCACTCTATCTGCAAAAGCACGGTGCACATGTATTCATACCGATATCAAATGATGAAACTCACGTCTTCAAAAAAGGCGACATAGAAGATGCAACATCTCGTTCTCACGATGTTATTAATGACATTATAGCTCTCGGCTTCAAACCAAAACATACTCATATATTCATCTCAAGTAAAGACCCTCGTGTATACGAACTTGCTATTAAATTATCAACCAGGGTAACATTCTCTACAATAAAATCTATATTTGGCTTCACCAATGAAAGCAACCCAGGCCAAATATTCTACAGTATGGTTCAAACCTCACACATTTTACTACCACAACTATTCGGAATAAAACACGTAGTGGTACCAATAGGCATCGACCAAGATCCTTATATTAGATTATCAAGAGATGTTGCAGAAAAAGTAGGATTCTCAAAACCTAGCTCCACATATCACAAATTCTTACCAGGTCTCCAAGGTGGAAAAATGTCTGGTTCAAAACCACAGACATGCATCTATATAAACGATGATCCTGCTGCTGCTCGCAAAAAAATAATGGGCGCATTCAGCGGAGGTGCAGCCACGTTGAAAGAACAGCGCGAGAAAGGAGGAAATCCCGAAATTGACGTTGCATGTCAATATCTAAAATTCATGTTTGAAGAAGACGATAAAAAGCTTAATGAAATATTCCAGAGCTATCGTACTGGAAGCATTATGTCCGGTGATGTAAAGAATTATCTTGCTGATAAAGTTGAGAAATTTCTGGTAGACCATAAAAAATCCAAGGAAAAAGTTAAGTCCAAAGATCATGCATCCTTTGCATTGCCTAGTTAGAAGATTTATGGTTAAAACCAATAATTACAAAGGTGGCCACAGCCAAAAAAATTTAATTGGGTAACTATAATAGAAACTAAAATATTTTATCTACTCTTGATCAGGATTTTCATATGCGCCTTTAACCATATTAACAGCATATTTCCATAACCAAGAACTACCATTCACATATAATCTAGGAAAATCCAATACGTGCTGACCTTTTTCTCCAAGAAATCTTACATTATCTAGGGGCCATCCAGGCATTTGCACTTCAACATCCAACTGTCCACGACTTAGTTTATATGCAAATCTTCCTTCTCCGTAATCTTTTGGAGCATCCCTCTGATAAGTTATTCCTTCTAAACCTACGTCTTGAACTAATTGTGCAATATTTTGAGCTGCATATTTTTCGCTAGCATCATCTACTAGCCCTGTTCCTAGATTCACAAATATATTACCAACATGTGGATGTAATTGATCTCCTTTCATATCGGTAAGTATAAACACAATATATAAAGCTTTCGGTCATTTACTACTTACAAATTAGTATAATTGCTCTTTTGAGGATGATAAGAGCCTTCTTAATAATTTTTATATTTAATACTTATTCAAATGTTCTTTGGAAGGTCATAGGAGCCTTTCTTTCAAGAAAGGATCCTATTAATAAAAGAAAAAGTCGGCAGACGACACCTACCATAAACTGGTTCTGCATCCTCTGCCGCTTTTTGGGGTGTGGGTCAGTATTTCTTTTTCAGTATATGAATATCCTCTATATCCTCAATTGGACTACTTTGCTCACCAACTGAACTAAGTACAGAGGCTGATTTGACGCCTGTTATTATGGTTATTACATGTATTTTATCCTTGTATTCCTTCAATATGCGTGCTCCTATCTTTATTGATGAATCAGGGGTTAACTTCGACTGTACAATTTCTCCTATTTTATTAATCTCCTCAAGCTTCAGGTCTTCACCGCCTATCACCTGTATAAGTGCACCTGATGCTCCTTCATAATCAACCTCAAGAAGCGGGTGGTTCAATGCCTTGTATGTTGCATCTTCAGCTCTATTTTGTGTTTCACTCTCCCCAGAACCTATTGCAGCTACACCGCCTGCTTTCATTATAGAGCGTACATCAGCATAATCCAGATTAACCAAAGATGGTTCTGATATAGTCTCAGTAATACTCTTTATCATTGTTGCAATCAGATTGTCAGCAATTCCAAAAGCTGCCTTCAAAGGAAGATTTTTTGCAATCCTCAATAGTCTCTCATTTTCTATTATAATAACAGTATCTGAACTCTTCCTCAGTTCTACAAGACCTTCTTCAGCTTTCTTTAATCTTGCCTTCTCTAACTTGAAAGGAAGTGTTACACATGATATAACAATAGAACCCTGCTCCTTTGCAAACCTTGCTAAAACAGGCAATGATCCTGTACCTGTTCCGCCTCCTAATCCACATGTAAGAAAAACAAGATCAACACCCTGTAATAATTCCCTGATTTCTACCCTATTCTCAAGTGTGGCATTTTTACCTGTTTCAGGATAGCCTCCTGCTCCCAGTCCTCTTGTAAGATTCTTCCCTATCAGAATTTTTTTGTTTGCATTTATTACTGCAAGATGCTTCGCATCTGTATTTACCGCAACTGTCTGAGAACCTGAAACTCCCTTAGTTGTAAGTGTATTTATTGTGTTGCAGCCTGCTCCACCTGCACCCATTATCAGTATTCGTGCCTTTTGTGCCTCAAAGCTCTGAACATTGTCGAAATCAGCCATTTTTATCACTCTTTAAACTATATTTTAGTGTATCGAAATGTATATTTATACAACTATTCGATATACTCTTGTCCAGAAAAAACCATTTTCAAAACATCGCTTGTCCAGAGCAATGTCATATTGCAGATCGTATACACGTTGTCCAAACGTGTAATAGATCTTTTTTTCCTCTTTATACTTAAACGCATTTCTGTGTTTGAAAATACATATGTGATCAAAGATGTTTGACATCCTTGATCGTCCATCAGAAACCTTAGAGGCTTTTTAAGATAAGTTTATTTAATTCGCTAACAGAATATTGTTATGAAAGGACAGTATCAGATCGTTATTGAAGTAATTCTATTTGGACTTGGTCTTTTACTTGCTAGTTTCATTGCCATAAACTTTCAAGATGTTAGAGAAGGTACAAAAAAAATTACGACAGATGCGCATTTTCGCTCAGTTGCTGATATGGTTTCTACATCTATTACAAAACTTGTTTACAGTGGCGGGAATGCAACCATTGTGTCTGATGCAATCGCTTTAAAAAGCGATGTTGATTACAATTTTGAGAATGCGAAAAATGTTTACGATAAAACTAAAGATACAGAACAGTTTGAAGAAGCAATGAATGTTCTTACAGAAAGCCTTGCAAGACGAAGTCAAAGATTTTGTGTTAGTGACCCCATTAGTGATGAATTCATCTGGTTGGCTGATGACAAAATGAACATTTGGCATGGTATACGTGCATCAGACAATGACAATGGTATAAATGCATCTTATAAAGGGACTTGTTTTGACTACAAAAATTGCGTTGGTATAAGTAGTAAAAAAGAATACAGTGATTGGTGCATCGATAATGAAACTTTAGTGGAATACTTTCCTGTTGAAAATTTTTGTGAAAGCATTCGTGTAAAATGCAATTGTGATAACAGTACAGGTGTGTGCGTGTAATAGTTACATAATTTAAATCGCTGATCTAATTTATAATTATGAAAGGATTCGTCCGTATGCTTGAAACAGTTATCGCAAGCGTTATAATATTGTCTTCATTAAGTGCATTTTCGTCGCAAAAAGTTATACTAAGTGAAATACCAGATAAATTGTCAGATCAGTTTTATCAAATAATCTTGGAAAATAATAGATTATCAGTAAAAAGTTTTGATGATGACAAAACAATAGAAGATAAACTTTTTGGTATAGGTGAAAAATATAATCTATCAGGCAGAATTCCAAGTAGTAGTAAATGGGTTGAGCTGAGATTCGATGGTTCTAGTGTTAAAATTACACCACTACCATTAAGACGGTAGAGGTCGATTTGAATGAGAATATATGTAACATATATACTGGTTTTACTTACAGTTATTGTATTTTTGTTAACTACGCTAGGCTATGCTTCATCTGAATCATATGGTTTCTCTCCTGATTTTCTTCAGAGACCCTATATAATGCTTACAGCAATTTTCCTACATGGCGATATCGTACATCTGCTTTCAAATATAATAGCACTCTTAATTTTTGGTGTTGCTGTTGAGGATGAGCTTAATGCCGCAAAAATGCTTACTTTATTTTTTGCAGGAGGCATTTTAGGCGAAATGATAACGCTTGGAATATATTTTGAGACGGCAATAGGTGCATCAGCAGGAATTTTTGCACTGATAGGAGCTGGTATGATTCTAAGACCTGTTGATATCGATAATAGGATGCCATTACCTCTCTATATTATAGGAGGATCTTATGTCGCTTATAGTATATATGGACTTATTACAGGCATTGATCCTGAAATATCTTATATATCACATATAGCTGGTGCTATACTTGGACTTGCAGCAGGTTTTTACATCAAAAAACTTAGAAAACAAGATCTTATAAGATAAGTTTTTAATCCTTTTCTCCTGCAGTATAAACATGATACATCATCCAGGAGAGGTAATAGCTGTTTTCCGTCCAGAAGATAAAAATGTCAAATCTTCCGATAACGATACCCTTGCCACTGTTATTATGTGGGATGAAAATGTTTTTACTCTTGTTGTAGACCAGAAAATTGCTGGCAGCATAAAACAAAATGACAAGATATTTGTTGACTATAGGCCTGTAAACATTGGAACTGGTGAAAAGTCTTCGCCAGTACAGAAGCAGACCATTACAAAGATAATAAAAGGAGATCAAGCTGAACAGGTTTGGAAACAGTATAGGAAATGGTTTGAGCAACAGAAACAGAAATCATTGAATAAGATGGCAATGCATCAGGATTACGTAGGCTAGTTTGTACATTTACCTAAATCATTTAGTAATGGCTGTTGGGGTAGATCCAGCATGCCAACTCTGTCTTGGCCTTATTCTAACCTTATAGACTCTCTCTGAATTATCATCAAGTACTACAGCAACACCTTTCATCTTTGGTAGATCATTTATATGCTTCCCTATATTCTCCAACATATACGCTTGCATAATAGCACTCAATGCATCGATATCAGATTTTGCTGTCAGTCTGTGAGATATTACTAAGTCAGTTTGAGCAAGAACCTCAGGATGCAAACGTGCAGGATTCTGTGTTGCAACTACAAGAGATATACCAGGCTGCCTACCTTCTCTTACAATTTTCAAAAGAATATCAGTAGCAGAAGTTTTCTTAGTGTCGGAAATATAATTATGTGCCTCATCAATAAAAATCCATGGCATAGGCAATCGCCCTGATCCTGATCCTGACTCTGAACCTAAATTTCTAATATCTATATCAGCAAGTTCTTCCTTTCGTCTTGCTTTGGTGCGTTCCTGGAAAATCTTTTTACAGATAAAGCTGATCAAAAGACTTCGTACGTTCTGTGGTGTAAGCGATACATCAATAATAGAAAGTTTTCCAGGCTGAAGCATGTCAGGCATCTTACTTTTTCCAAATATACCCCAATATTTTGCAGAAGTAAAAAAACTTTCAAGTTTAAGTTTATCTTCGTCAAAGCCTTCATATTTTCTTATCTCAGCGACTATATCATCAATATCATATATTCCGGACATACCACCGAGAATACGCTGCAGAAGTATACCAAGGGTTTCAACAGGATCGATATCAAAAACACTAAGCCAGTCTTCTGTTTCAAATTCACTTGGCAGCACAGAAAATAAACTGTCGTATTCAACCCCACCACTAGAAAATATCTTTTCTTGGCCTTCTGGTATATAGACATTAGCATCAAAGCTTTTTGGCTTAAGATTCCATTTTCCAAGAAGACTAAACTCATCTTCATTTGGTGATTTCATAGTCCAGAAAATACCTTGGGTATCTATAATAATAATACTCAAATTATTCCGTATATTTTCAGAAAGTCCTATTATCTCCTCGGCAATAACACCTATAGTAAAGCTTTTCCCTTCCCCTCTTTTTCCTGTTACTGTAATTAGGTGTGGCCTGACAACATCCAATAGTAAAGGTGTTGTAAGGTGGGCTTCTTCACCTGTACCTACTATATGCTTTCCCATCCTAATAGTACCATCAGTTCCATATTTGCGATTATCTTCTTCATTGCGACCAACAACTATTTCAGGCATAATTATATTGAATCGTAGTAGTATTTAGAATAATATATTATAGTTTAATTGTTAAGGACCAGATATACAGTTCTAGATTTCTGCATCTGCGCTGCGAATATCCATTTATAAACTTTACAAGATAAAGTTTTTCAATGAAAATCGCAGAAGTAACAGAAGGTAGCAAGCGTATTGACCTTGTTGTAAAGGTTATAGAGAAAGAAGAGATACGTAATGTTAACACACGATTTGGTCCTGCAAAGGTTGCTAATGCCGTTATTGAAGATGACTCAGGAAATATGGTTCTCGTTCTATGGGGCGATGAAACAGAAAAGATCAATGAAGGCGACAACATAAAGATAGACAATGGCTACGTTAAGAGTTGGAATGGAAGCTTGCAACTAAGTGTAGGAAAATTCGGGAAGTTAACTGTTTTGTAATCAAAATCAAAAATGTTTAGCTTAGATTATAGTAAAAACATGAAGTTTACGCTACATTAGACCATGAGCTTTTCCATTTCGAATATGAATTTCTTGGCTCTGTCAAGAGATGTCTGCGCCTTTGATCGTTTTACTTGTTCTGATGTAGTATATTGTATTCTATTTCTCTTAACACGCTCCTCATCAAAATAATTGATTATCTCATCCGATCTTACACCAGCAAGATTAAGAGCTTCATTGAGTGTGTCTTCATAATCTTGCAGTAACGTTTTCGTGAGTTTATCACGAACGTAAACTATGATAGAATCAGCAGTCACCTTATGTGAAATTTTCTCACTTACCTTATAGCCATTCTTATAAAGAATTGCGTTGGCCATGTAGTACATCGAATAGTATGAGCATACTATCTTGGAACATGCCCAAAACTACCGACTTTAGTCGGTATGTATAAAGGGCATGTTCGAGATCATATCTTCCCACAAGCCCACAACTAAAGTTGTGGGATACAATGAAGATCTGATAGCCCACATATCAGAATGATTATCCTTGAAAAGAACCTCAGCAACTTTAAGGCTTTCTTTACTGTTTTTGATCAGAATACGCATAACTATTGGATCTGTCTTTACATTTCTGAGCAAACCTTCGTTAAGGTAAGACCTTACATTTTCTTGTGCCTCTTTGATTCGCTTTTCATCGAGCATGCTGCAACAGCCTGTAATATTCTTCTATACCGATAATTATTACATTCCTTTTGATTGCCTCTGATACCACTGTCATCTCTTTGCTATTGGCCATGGAAATAAAGTCATTTGGTGTTACTGTTATAAGATGGATTTTTAGCGGTATTAGTGAAATAGCTCTTTCTACTTCTCTCTCTCTTTCAGTAATAGCAAGCAGGTCTATATCTGAGTGCTTGTTAGTTGTCTTTTTTACATGGGATCCAAATAATAATACTATTAGTGAAAAAGGAAGTTCATTTAGTCTATTATACATAATTAAAAAATCTTTATTCTTTACCAAATCTTTTCTCCGCTCATCTTCGACAGAAAAAACATACTGGTCGAATTTCTTGTTGAAGGAACACATATTAATGTTTCCTAACCTCTCGACATTTACAATACCTTCCTTCTCTAGTTTCATTACTGCATTGTAAGCTGACTTATAATTTATCCTTCTTATCTGTGAGAGTTTCCTTATGCTATATTTTTCTCCCAGATCTATCAATATTTTCAAAACAGCTAGATGTTCATTATGGTTTGAAACCATAGTATTATGGTACATGTGCATATATTTAAAATTATCTATTACTATAGCTATCATAACTATTTATTAACAGGTGATTAATGTGAAAGTAATTTATGATAAAGATGTAGACGCAGCATACATCTATCTAAAGAACAATATTGGAAAAGGAGAGGTTAAAAACACAATGTCAATGAATGAAAACATTATCTTGGATTTTGATTCAAACAAAAAACTCATAGGAATTGAAATTCTTTCAGCGAGCACGGTAGTCCCAAAAAGTGCGGTCGCTTCTCTTCAGGAAGTTTAATTAATTTTTTTCTTCAAAGAATAACATTATAATAAAAACATTATAATACTTACTGCAAATACTCCTAGCCATACTCGTTTATCCCATAAGAAAACCTTGCTTCCATCTAGTGGCATTATAGGTATCATGTTGAAAATAGCAAGCCAGATATTTATTGAAGCGCCTATTGAAAAAAGATTTGTTGGCTGTACATAATTTGCAACCATGAAAAATCCAGCGATTATTATATTTACAAGTGGTCCTGTCAGCGATATAATTCCATAAGTCTTTCTTGAAATTACTTCTGTGCTTCTCCATTGGTTAGCCTTCTGACCGATGTATACCGCACCAGGCGCAGCAAATATGAAGCCAATGAATGAAGATGCAATTGCAATTATTATACCTGTTCGCCACATCTTGTATTCTGCATGAAGACCGTAGTGTTGTGCAACAAGTTTGTGGCCTATCAGCTCATGGGCAAGGAATCCGACGCCGACAGAAAGCAATGCTATCATGAACATTTCGATTGTTAAAGATGCTATCCCTCCAAGTCCACCGCTAAATGCCAAAGAAAACGCGAATGATAAAGCTATTGCAGATATAGATATATCTATTATCTCTGTTCTGGCAAATCTTTTCATATTGATTATCACTATCAATCAATTATATTTATATAGTGGAGGCACGCCCTCAGTGACCTTGCAAATCAGACATGGTTTATCCAATGCTGTTGCTCCATCCAGTTACCCAAGAGCATTATTGCCATAGATTAGAGCTGCTGCATTCCTGCCCTGACTCGGTTCACCACAACAACAATCCCTTGGGACTAAACTTCTACGCTAAGCATTGGCCCATGTATGCTTTACAAAGCGCCATCAGGCTTCGATCCCAGCTAAAGCGGATTGCTGGCTATACCTATTTTTGGCCAAATCAGATTAGGATAATATTGGCCCAAAAAAATTACAGGTGCCCGCTACCAACCCGATCTAGCCTCCGGTATTAATTGAAGAAAAAGATTTATAAAGTGAAGGATGAAGATCAGTCTGAATTAACAATCGTAATAAGAGTTTGGATATCAGGAAAACGATTTTCAGCATTTTCAACGCTTGTTATAGTAATGTGTATGGATTCATCCGCCTCATCTATCAGATTGTGTATAGCAGTAACTGTGATAGATCCTTCTATAGATCCTGCAGGGATCACGATCTCAAGAGGCATTGTATAGTCATAATTAGTAAAACCTGGTTCTACATATTCTGGACTATAAATTGCTGTTCCCTGTACCTGCAGCTTTAGTTTTACATTTGAATTATGTATTTTGTTCAATCTTGCAGTAATAGTAGCACTCTGATGTTGACCTAGAGATACATCTGCAAGTTCGTGTATAGTATCACGGCTAATCAAAAAGGATTTTACATGGGGGATACATGTATCTTCAGTAATGGTAATACTATCTAGACGAGGTGCTGCAGCTAAAAATGTGTTGAATGCTTTCTGGGTGCGTCGAGGAACAAAATATGAGGAAGTACCTTTATTGGACACACAATAAACAGCGCTGATATTATCCACTAGATCAAAACTTACAGCACTACCATGATCAATACGATTCTTTTTTGGATCTGTATTAATAGTTCCTCCGTGTTTTGCCTCTACTATCGATAACATCAGAATACCTAAGAAGATCATGGCCAACAAAACATTGTATTTCATGTAATCAGCCTTTCAATTCATTGAGATCAGCACGTAGTGTATCAATCTGGTGTTGTTGTTTCTTAACAACTTCTATTAGCAAAGCAACAACATTTCCATACTGGACTGACTTCAGGCCTGTATTCGGATCAGTAGAAACTAATTCTGGAAACAGTTGTTCTACATCTTGGGCTACTAAGCCTATCCCAGGTTTATCATTTGCATTCCAGTTAAATGCCACACCATCTAATTCAAGAACATTTTTGAGAGCACTACTGTCCAAAGGTCTAATATTATGCTTAAGACTAGCATCCGACGCATACAGAAAATCATTAGCTGTTACGCTCTGTCCAACTGTAAGATCTTTTTCAATTTTGACGCTGCCAGCCTTTGTCATACTCATTATCTCGCCTGTATTTGGATTCCAAAATCTTAGTGCAGCTTGATCAAAACGTATAGTGGTTCCTTCTATACGGCCTGGTTCTGCTTCGATCCTCAAGAAATCTCCATCTGCGCCTGATCCACCATCT
>CAYMYT010000021.1:8974-10692 GCA_964394755.1 uncultured archaeon | reverse complement strand
CCTATAATCTATCTGATTTGATTCAATTTTCAACTCTGTGTGCATGAATGATACGCATTCCACTTATTAATTTTGTTTCGAAACCTTTTTTCTGTAAAAATTTAATCAAGTCTTCTGGTTTATATTTTATTGAATCGTGGAATTCCATTGATATACGTCTGATTCTCCTTAGATACTTGTCTGGTGTACTGAAAAGTATTTGGTACTCAGCACCTTCGCAATCCATCTTTAGAAAATCTATTGAAGATATTTTATTATTATTGAAAATATCTGAGAGCATGATACTTTGAATCATAGTGGGTTTAAATTTGCTGGTTGTCTTGACAGTTGTTCCGACACCATGACCAAAAGCAAAGAACGGTATTTTACCGTTTTTGTTTGAAACAGCATACATGAAAGCTTTTACATTTCTCAATTTATTCTGAGATATATTTTTCTTTAGAAACAAGAAATTTTTTTCATCAGGCTCGTAGCTAAAAACCATTGTTTTTTTCTTGAATGCAGCCAAAACAGTAAAAACACCTTTGTTAGCACCTATATCGACAACGTTGCCATCTTTAATTTCAAATCCATCTTTTGTATAAGGTTTGGCAATAAAAATATCCTCTAGTATGTGTGTATCACTTTTCCCTGGAACTACCTCAAGATTAAATTTAAGCCCATTTCTGAGTTCGTAATTAACAACACCTTTTAAAGTTCCAAAATATTCAAGAAACCTGATATACCAGTTCTTGTAAAAAAAGATTATATTTACAATGCCTCTTACATTTTTAACGTCTTGGATTAGATTCTTGAGTTTCATTATAATGATTAAAATCGGTCAATTTAAATAAGCTTTATGATTTTACTTTGTATAGTGTAAGAGGTTCTTGTAAACTTAAGAACACTCGTTTATGAGTATTGCATAAAGAATACTATCTAATATGTATATGAGCACTCTATGTGTTTCAACATAGGTCTCAAAAATATTGTGTAATGTGATTTTAATGTCTCAGAGAGTAATGTACGATTTAGAATACGAGTCAATCAAAGATGTTTTGCATGTAGAAACTCCTTACGTTTTCGATAGAAGACTTGCTACAGTTGTCCATTTACTTAAGCCAAAGAGTGGGGAGTTGTACCTCGATGTAAGTTGTGGTAACGATGGACGTTTTGAAAAACTACTTGACGGTTTTGATGTTGTAGCAACAGAAATTTCTTACGAAGCTGTAAAAAACCAGGACCATGCATTGGCTTATTCATTGTGTGATGGCATGGCACTGCCGTTTTCAAAAAATTGTTTTGATGGTGTAATCTGCTCAGAGGTTATAGAACACATGCCTTCAAAGCATGATGTAAAATACATTTTAAGTGAACTCGTTAGGGTGTGTAAGCCTGGTGGAAGAATAGTTATAACAACGCCAAACGAAAATTCTTTCCTTGATGTTATAAAATATTTTGTAACAGGCAAACGTTCCCCAAATGATCTCCATACATCACTGATGAGCGAGGGCAAGTTAAAACGTCTTTTTTCAATAAATCCAGTAGAGTTGTTGTATTTTGAACGATACTTTATTTCTCTACCAATACCTAAATACGAAAGAGGTTTGCCAAAATTTTTGTATAAATATCTTTATTTTATCGGGAAACTATTTCCGCAAATCTGTTTTGGTTTTATGATAAAGCTGAGAAAGACAAAAGATGAATTTTGTTGATTTGAATGGATCAGAAAGAATATT
>CAYMYT010000021.1:0-8964 GCA_964394755.1 uncultured archaeon | reverse complement strand
ATTGAGTACACATCAAATATGCTAGAAAAAACAGCAATTTACTTTGCTCAAGTCAAGAAGACTGACCATATACTTGACTTTGGGTGCGGCCGTGGTAGGGTAAAAAGCATGTTGCCTAACAATGATGTAACAGGTATCGACATTTCATATGGTGAGGTTCGTTTTGCTTGTGCGGGTAAGTTTGTAGTCGGAGATATATCTAACCTTCCTTTTAAAAACAACGCCTTTGACAAAATAATATCGATAGAGGTTCTGGAACATCTTCCTGATACGCGTTGTGTAAATCGTGCATTATCAGAGGCTTTTCGTGTATTGAAACCAGGCGGCACATTCACGATTACAACACCAAACTTAAACAACCTTGTTTTTTTCTTTACAAACATATTTAGAGGAAAAAGAAATACCAATCCAGTGTTACACCCAACCATGTTAAGTAAACATATGTTTTCTGAGATGATCAGAAGATCTGGTTTTAATTTGGTGAAATTTCACACATATCTTTTACCTATACCATTTCCACGATATGAATATATTCTGCCTGCATTTTTTATGAAGCCTTTGCATCATATTGGTCGTATTCCTTTAATCGGAAATGTTGCTGTTGGATTTATAGTTAAAGTATCAAAACCAGCATAATTTAAACATCAATTTATAGGAATAAGTATGCTTAAAAATAGTATACGATTTTGGATTAGGACTATTCCTAATGGTATCAGATTAGTCGATAAGCTATACTTGTTTTATCTTGCACTTGCATTTTTCATCACTTTGCCAATAAAATTTACAAATAAATTAGGAATGCTTCACTGGAAAGATGTTTTAATCAAAAACTCTGATGGCACTTATTATTGCAGACGAGGCTGTCCCGACCTCAATACATGTGATCCACAATACGAGAAGCAAATAAGAAAATTTTTTGAAATAAAGAATGGTATTTTCATAGATGTAGGTGCACATATTGGAAAATACACTGTTGTCGTAGGTAAGAAAATAAAAGAATACAATGGAAAGGTAATAGCTATAGAACCTGAAGAATTAAATTTTACCACATTGTTAACAAACATAAAACTCAATAATTTGGATAGTGTAGTTATACCATTTAATTACGCTTGTTATTCAAGAAACAGTATAGTAAAACTTTTTATGCACGCAGATGCAGGTCATTCACTCGTAGTCAAAACTTCTAAATATAAGGAAGTGAAAGCGAAAACTCTTGATAATATAGTAAAACAGTTGAATCTTTCAAGAGTTGATCTTATTAAGATAGATACAGAATGTGCTGAAAAAGAAATATTGTTAGGTTCATCAAATACAATAAAAAAATTTAAACCTAATATAATATTTGAATCGTGGACTTCTGATCATACAGAGGCGTGCAGGCGCGTGCTGGAGAATTTTAATTACATCATCGAAGAAATAGCTGATTTCGGCACAGGTAAGTATTATCTTGCAACATCTAACTAACTCGTCTTGAATATGTCAGAAAATCTTATACAAATCAACTTCCACAACATGTACGGTCCGTTTTTAATACTGAACCTAGAGTGTTTTGTATGACTCCATGATACTGGATACTCGACAATAGAAAAACCTTTGTTTTTGATCCGCCATAAAAGTTCTGCGTCAAACTCAAATCCAGTTGATTTTATATCAGTTTTAATTGATTTGTAAACATTACTAGCCAAAACCTTTGCACCACACTGTGTATCTGATATATCAATCTGAAATAGTACTCTAAGGACTATATTGAATATTCTACTCAGACATCTTCTTTGAAATGATTGGCCTGATAATATTTTTGCGCCTTTCACCCTTCTAGAGGCTATGACACAATCAAATTCAGATTTTTCAAGACGTTTTATCATTCCATAAAAATCCTTTGGTGCAACTGCTTCATCAGCATCAGTAAAACCTACCCAATTCCCTATAGCTGCATCAAAACCCTTCATTATCGCACCACCTTTTCCAAGTTTGCGAGGAAATGTTAGCAGTTTTATATTTGGGATTTTTGAACAATATTCATTTACTATTAAAGGAGTCCTGTCAGTACAACCATCACAGATAACTATTATCTCGTAATTTCCAATACTACTAAAATAACTGTTGTAAGATTTTAGTGTAGAATCAATACGATGCTCCTCATTGTAAGCTGGTATAATTATACTTATCATATTCATGGATAACAAGAAATGTTTTAATGGCTTCTGATTAAGCTAGTATTGATATGAACATGGAGTATTCAAAATTTTTTCTAAATATCAAAAAAATACTAATGTCAAACAAAATCGAGCTTATTTTGTTCACATTAATATTTGTTCTACTGTTTTTCAACATAGGTGACAGAACTTTTGGTGGTGATGAAAATTTTGGCGTGGAGGTAGCTGGAAATATACTGAGAAATGGTATACCAACTATTCGAGAAACTCCGGATCTTAATTACAATACCACATTTACTGTGAATAGTCCTGTATCTGAATACATAATGGCATCTTCTATATACATTTTCGGATTTAGTGAAGCTGCTGCCAGAATCCCGATGGCTTTTTTTGGATTCTTATCAGCTATTCTGATTTATTTGCTTGTTCTCAGAGTATCCGGGAACAAAAAAATTGCATTACTAGGCTTAACAATAATTACATTTTCAACATTGTTTTATCTACATGGACAGCACGCAAGATATTATACAATGGCCCTTCTTTTTAACACTGCATTTCTTTATGCATTTCACGAGTACTTCATAAAAAATAATTCAGGCAAGTGGCTTTACGTATTAATCGCATCTATGACACTTTTCTTTTACACACATGCGGAAACAGCGGTTTACACATGTATTGCTGCTTCTATATGGATTCTGATAAAAAGAAAGGAAATTAATCTAAATAAGATTTTAAGTGCTGGAATTCCTATTTTCCTATTAATTCTACCACTAGCATTTCTTATTCTATCATCAAAGACCTATTCTATTACTGCTGCAGGTTTACCACCAATACTTGAGCCAAGATTTGCTGAGATATTCGCATATTATTTATCAACAGGCATCTACTATTACATACTGTTTTTTGTTCCTATAATATTCTTGATTTTCTTGCCAAGAAGCATGAAAAAATATGATAAGTCAATGATACTTCTTTTCTTTCTTGTTGTAGTTTCACACTTAGTAATAGCTTCTCTTATAGGACCTTTCGGAACACCTTCTATAAGAAAGCTTTTCGTTGGCACGTTTCCAATAACTGTTTTTGTAATTTCATCGATTATTTACAGTTTGTACTCTGAAAATAGACTCAAACCTATAGCTGTAATTTTAATGTGCCTACTACTGTTTACGAACCTTATTTCATTGTTTCCACTAGTATTTTTTAAAGGAGTGATTCTTGACACAGATACGTCATTGATTCCTAAATCTACAAAAGATATTTTTATAAGTAAGACACTAGAACCTAGATTTTATTTTGCTGATTATCTGTACCAAATTACAAATCATTATGAGTCTTCTTCTGAGAAAATACTAGATACGATATTGAAGGGTTCCAGAGGAAATAAGATTCTTTATCCGAATGGTGTACCTATGCATGTTTACACTGATGGTGCTGGAATGAAAATATCGTATGTTTTGGATGACGCTAAAATTTACAATTTCGATTGGGTAATACTGGAAGATGATGTTAAAACCAAAGCTAATAATCTCATCGATCTATCGAAATATACAAGTGCTACATATTCTATTCCAGCCTATAGAAATGATCCTTGGATGGATACAGCAGATCCTGTGCACCATAGATTTAGATCAGATAGCGTAGAACGAATAAATGTAACAATATACAAATTGAAATCTGGCATTCCACTAGTCTATGACTAGTGGTGGAATGCAAGATGTAAGAACCACTGTTGTAATACGGTAACTAACCAACTTCAAGATGCCACTGGTCTATGACCAGTGGTTCTTCACACCTACACTGACGTAATATTCCAAACAAACATAGAATAACCTATTCTATCTACAGGCTTATGTTCAAGTAACCATTTGTAGCACTCACGACTCTCGAAAAATTTTAGATGAGAAGCTCCTACTGCATACAGACCATTTTTTTGAGTGCAACTAGGTAAAGTATAATTCTTTATGTAATTACGCGTGTAGATTTCTGGCAAGTAAGGTGCAAAATAGATAGATGTAATATTTTTTTCTTTCATGTAATTGGCCAACCCTTTCACTTCCTGGCCCCAATCTACGTCAGTGTCAGATAAATAGAGCCATCCATTTTGGGAACCTACAAGCTGGTTGAAATATGATATGTTATGTGGTATTATCAATATTGCTTCTAGTACGTACCATACGAGAATCAGTATAATAACAAATTTCCATAGATGTGAAATCTTTACTCTTCTAAAACTGAAATTTGTTATTGAAGCCAATAATACAAAAAGAAATGGGTATATCGGTAATGTGTGTCTTAAACCTATGTTTAGATTTACAAAAAACCATAGAAATATGAGATACGATATGATTGGAATGATTATGAACATTTCGTCTTTCCATATAATTGTTTTGATTTTGCGCACAAATCCTACTAAGAATATAGAAATTATGATTAGCAATGGTATAGGGCTTTTAATAAGAAATGCAATTGGATGATAATACCACCTAGCTTCTTTTGAGACTGTGCCAAAGAAATAGTTATCATGACCTGTAGCAGAGTGCCAGATGCTGTACCCTAAACTGCTTGCGTATGCTGTTGCTGGAATAGGTGTATTCATAGCAGATAGTATAATATCTTTAGTTATGCCAGCATACCTACTGTTTACGAACTCAAGTGACTTTTCCTGTGAATGCACTTCATTCATTACAGTAGAAAATTGGAAGCTATAAGATGCCCAGACTACAAGAAACGCTATGAGATAGTATGCTATTACAATTTTCCATTTGTTGGGGTCTTTCCTTTGCAAAAGCTTGTATGTAATAATTGCAAAAGTTATTGGTATCAGAAAAAGTGCGCTGTGTTTTGTTAATAGCGCTAGACCTAGAAATAGTCCTGCTGTTGCTACAGTAAATCTGTTTGTATCATTACATGATCGCCATAGATAATACATCGCAATAAAAATGAATGCTACTGCTACTATGTCTGTTGTGGCAACAGCGCTATGCGCTAATACAGTTGGTTCAAAGCTGTAAAGGAGTAGTGCAAATAAACCTGCTTTTTTACCATAGAGTTCTTTAGCCCATTTGAATATGAAAAAACCCAACAAGATCGAAACTAAGGCTATTGGTAATCTTGTTATGAATAGTAGATTGTTCAAGCCATATATTTCTATTATATGACCTATATCATATGGGGATTGTTGCCAAATGGTATTGTTATCATGATAAAGAAATATGCTATTTATAAAATATGCAAGAGGTGGATGATAACGAAATGCAAACGGAGAAAAATCCCAGTTTGTAAAATAGTACTTACCTACACCAGGGTAAAATTGTTCATCAAGTACACCGCTTTGATAGTCTATTAAATATATTAGTTGGATGAATAATATCAGCAGTATCAAAAATGCTATTATTTCATATTTCTTGTCGAAAATATTCTTAAGATTCATACCCTAAGTCGCAATAGCAATGCCTGGAAAAACATTTTAATGGGATCAAGTGCTTTTATTTTTGTTTCAGGCTTATGAGTCCATTTTATAGGCATCTTGAAAACAAAAACAGAATTTTTTCTTGCCTTATAAAATATTTCAACATCAAATAGCCACCTTTCTGTTAAAAGCTCCCTAAAAATTTTCTTTGCTACATCTTGACGAAATCCTTTGAAACCACATAGAAAATCCTTAATTCCAACTCTGAACAAAAGATTAACATATTTGTTAAATATTGTTCCAATAACTTTCCTAAAATAAGGCTGCTTCACATCTGAAAGTGAAGATGAGCGGTCACCAACAACCATAGCATACTTATTGAGCATTTTTACCATATTTGATATCTCAAAAGGCGGTATAGAACCATCAGCATCTATGAATATTATATAATCGCCTTTGGCGGCAAGCACACCTGTTTTGACTGCGTAACCTTTGCCCATGTTGGTTTTGTATGAAATTATACGTGTATTTTTGAAATTTTTTATCAGGTTACTTACTATGTTAAATGTATCATCTGATGATCCGTCGTCTACAATTATTAATTCGCAATTTTCATTCCAATTTTTAAGGAAATCTAAAAGATCTTTGAGAAATATGCTAATTCTTTTACTTTCATTGTAAGCCGGTACAATTATTGATATCATAGTTCACCGTAGATTTTCATAAACTTCTTAATTACCACTTCTTTTCTAAGATTAATTGATGCTTTCTTAGCATTTTTACCTAACTGATAGGCTTTCTTAGAGTTTGAAATTAATTCTATTAAAGCGTTTGCCAATCTTATAGAATCCTTTCTTGGTACAAATATAGCTGATTTTTCATCTAGTATTTCTGGTATGCCAGATATTTTCGTGGTTACTATTGGTAGTCCAAAAGATGCAGCTTCCAGAATAACTAGAGGCATTCCTTCTCTCATAGTAGGCAGTACAAATACGTCTGAAGCATCATATATATTATATAAGTCTTCTTTGGATAGTGATCCAAGAAAATTAACATTTTTTTCTATACCCAGCGTTTTTACCATTCCAAACCAAGGATTTTTTGATGATAGATTTTGTTCGTGTTCTAAAGCACCAACAAGAACAAATTTAGTGTCGGGGTAATTTTTTATTACATGAGGGATGGACCCAATCAGATATCGGATGCCTTTTGTTTCAGTAAGCTTACCCACAAAAAGAACTATAGGACCTTTGATTTTATGTATTTTTTTCCATTTGTATTTTTTGTAATTTATAGTCTTGGAAAAATTGGGTATTGTCAGGATTTTTCTGGGTGATATGCCTAATTTGTTTATAATTCCTGTTCTCATCGATTCTGATACAGCTGTTATAACATCAACACGTTTCATTACAATACCTTCAAGAAAACTGAAAAAAACGTTTATTCTACCTATTTCACTGTCAGGTACTGTCCATGATGGGCTATGTGATGTGTAGATAATTTTTGGTCTATCCTTAGAACTCAAAAAAAGTGCTATAGGAATTGATGTGAATGTGGTATTAAGGTGAACTATATCAGGTTTTTTATTTTTTATAGCTTCAATGCACTTGAATCCGTAATTTATATCTTCCAAAATTCCAAAAAGCTTATTTTTTCTTAATTTAGATGGTATATTGAGGCATTCTATATCATCACTGTAGAATTTAGACCGGCTTACTATTATCGGTTTGAAATTTTTACCTAAGGATTTGGCAATCTCAAAAATAATATCTTCTATCGCACCACCTTTCATAGGTGGTATTGAAACTTGGCTGGATGCAATAAATAATATCTTTTTCACGATTGCATTTAATTAAAAGATGTTTAAATGTATTCCTCTATGTTGATGTAGAGAATTCAACTTTAAAACTATAGTCGCAAACATAATTGTCTAAACTATTATGTCTTCTCTTACATAGTAAATGACAGTATATGAATCTAAATATTATTGTCTTTTACTATAATACCTATTGAAGAATAGTGATAGGTTGGTAAACATGGAAATTAAAGAAATAGGTAGGATGCACGAAATAGAAGATTACCATTGGTGGTTTTCTGCTAAAAGGCGTCTCATTGCTTCAGAATTGGCATCGCAGAAAAAAGGGATGCTTCTTGACATAGGATGTGGTACAGGCGCAAATATGAACGCATTCAAAAAATTTCATACTAGTATAGGTTGTGATGGCTCTATACAAGCTCTGAGGTTTTCTAAATTCAGAGGAAATTCTAATCTTGTTCTTTGTAATGCAAAGGATCTTCCGTTCAAAGCAGGTACATTTGATTTTGTTACTGTTTTGGATGTGTTCGAACATATAGATGATGATGAAAGGTCTATGAGAGATGTAGGGCGCATAATGAAAACAAGGGGTAGAATGATCTTGACAGTACCTGCACATATGTTTATGTGGTCAGAGCACGATGTCCTTATAGATCATAAGAGAAGATATTGCTATTCTGAGCTTAGTGAGAAAATCAAGAGGAACAATTTCAATATTTCAAAAATTAGTTATTGGAATTTCATGCTTTTCCTTCCTGTACTAGTATATAAATTTTTCAGCAAAAAAACAAATACGAATAAGGAAAATAAAATAGTGAACTGGATACTATTTCTTATTCTAAAAGTGGAGAACATTATTGTTAGAAAAGTGAATTTACCTTTTGGTATTTCTATTTACTGCGTTTCTGTCAACAATAGTGTTCCAGTCAAAAGCAGCGTTTCCATCGATAGCAAGTGAATAGGCGTCTAGATATTTGTCTGTAAGTTTTTTCCAATCATACTTATCTGCATTTTTCTTACCATTGGATATTATGTGGTTTCTCAGTGGCTTTTCTTCTATGAGCTTTACTACAGCTTTAGCTATCTGCGTATGATTCTTTGGTTCAACTAACAATCCATTTTCACTATTATTTACTATTTCTGGTACACCTGCAACATTTGTGGTCACAACTGGACAACCCGCAGCCATAGCCTCCAATATGACTACACCAAATCCCTCATACAAAGTTGGAAAAACAAGTGCATCTGCTGACTTTAATGCAGATATCTTATCTTCTTCTGAGAGGAAGCCTACAAACTTTACATTGTCTTCTATACCAAGAGCTTTGGACATATTTTCTATCTGCTCATTGCGTTTGTAGCCTGCGAAAACAACATTTATTGGATAATCTTTTAGCAGTGCAGCTGCTTTGAGAAGGTATTCTGGACCCTTTCTTTGTATTGGTTGACCAAGAAAAAGAAGCATATTACCATCTATGTTGTACTTTTCTTTGAAATTCTCTTTTACCTTTTTCTTATAGTTGTCAACTGATATTCCTACAGGCATTATACGTAGTTTTTCTTCAGGTACACCAAACTTCATC
>CAYMYT010000020.1:4869-10999 GCA_964394755.1 uncultured archaeon | reverse complement strand
TCTCAGAAACCTATAAGGTTTCTGCAGATGATCTCCTCAGAAAGCAAAGCTTTCTAGGATCTCGAAGAACAAAAGGTTCTTCGCAGATTGAACACACTTTGGGTGTGTTCCAAGATACCAGTGTCATTCACCAACTTCAAGATGCCACTGGTCTCCGACCAGTGGTTCTTCACACAAGTTTAACAATACCTACTGACTATATTAATAACATAATCAACGGCGAAAAGAAAACTACAATAAAGTTCAAAAATGGTACTATCAGGTTACCAAAAAAAGAACTTCCTGCAATTGCTAAAGAAAATAATACGGTATTAGGAATAGTCAACTATAGTAAGGTTGCCATAAAACAATATTCTGAATTAACAGAAGATGATGCTATAAGTGATGGTTTCAAAAATTTGGATGATTTGAAGGTTGAGTTATAGTCGTCCAGACGGCCGGACTCCTACTAGCAAACCTGCGACTTGGTTTGCTATAAACAATGCTTATGGTTCTCTAAAACCAGAAGATTTACTTTCTATTCATTATCTTAAATTTATCGAAAAAACTGTATAGGATTCTACAACAAAAATTCAAACAGTAAACATTTATAATTATAATTTTAAGGTCTTACCATGCTAGTGAAAAAATCAGAGTCGATAAAGATTGCCGCTTCAAAAGTTTGTACAGTTTGGGAATATGAATTTCCAAGTAAAAATTTTAGTTTTGCAACTGCTCTAATCAATGGTCGCTATCCAGAACAAAAAAGAGTCACGAATTTAGAATGCGAAGAAATATACTATGTAATATCTGGTACTGGTATTGTTCACTCTGAAAAAGGTAATTTTCAAATTGGTGAAGGAGATCTCTATTTCTTTTGTAAAGGAGAGATGTATTGGGTTGAGGGAAATAAACTTTTGTTAGTGTTAGTTAATGCGCCAAAATGGACTCAAGAACAACATAAAATTGTCGACTAAATGTTTTGTTAGCAAGACATCTTCCTACAGAATATACAAGGAAGATCTGATCTCGATTACTTCAGGCTATGATTTCTTCCTATCTTTAATGTAGTCTGATATAGCTTTTTTTGTTGTCATCCAATTTCTGCTAAGCTTTATAGCATCTATCCGGCCTTTTCGAGCTAGGAGACTTAGATAATCCTGGCTATATGTGGTTCCTCGTGCAGCTTCTGCCAAAGAAATATATTCCATGCCTTTCCTAAATGCTGACAAATAAATGTCAAGGCTTCTATTAATACAATAACCTATGAAATTGATAAAAGGCTTTTCATCACCAAGATCTGCTTTTTTCAAACAATCATAATACTTTTTCCTGTCAACTCTTAGGACTATTGTTATTGGATATCCATGCTTCATCAATAAAAGATTCATAAGCAATCTTGCTACCCGGCCGTTGCCGTCTACAAAAGGATGTATGGCAACAAATTTGTAATGAAGCATTGCTGCGAATTCGATAGGATTCAACCGGTCAGGATTAGCATTTGCATACTCTATAAGTTCTTTCATCAGCTTCGGAACTTTCTCAGCTTGCGGTGGTGATTTTACAGCACCAAGTATTCGTACATTGATATCCCTATATTCACCTTTCTTCTCATCTATTTTTGATAGTACTATATCATTAAGTTTTCTGATCAAGTCCTCAGTTAAAGGTCCTTTAAACACATCTTCAACAAAGACTATGGCCTCTTTATGATTGATGGCCTCAAAGTGCTCTCTAAGACTCTTTCCCTTGATCGTTATGCCGTGCTCCAGGACTAGTTTGGTTTCATTTAGAGTTAAACTATTTCCTTCTATGGCATTGCTATTGTAAGTGAGTTCTATCTCAAACTGTTTTCTTAAATGGTCTAAAACAGCTTTTGGTAAAGGCCTATATTTGTCTAACTCCTTCTTTTTGGATTCTATTTTCTGGTACAGTTTTTTGTCAATCATGATAAATTATATTTATATATAACAATTTAAATGTATCGGATAAGCTGATTTTTTGTGTAACCGATATATATATCGGATACGCAGATTTTTTAACTATCCGATAAAAAACTAAATCGATAGAAATAGCACAGCATAAATAAATATGGTTACTATAGGAATAGAATAAAGCGCGTATTTGTAGATCTTTTGTGCTCTTATCTCTTCTTTCTGTTCTGTGTGACGCATTAAGATGATGCCTGTAAATAAAACAGCTATCAGAATTATGTATGTTACAATCATGAATTTATCCGCAAATGTAAGATAACCTACAGGCGGTATGGATGAGGTAAGATTAAGATGAAACATCACTGCTGCAAGCAGCGTTGATATATTCAATGTTAGTCTAGTGGTAACCTTATCAGCTTTGAGTAATAGAGAGAGTAACGCCACAAACACCATGAAAAATACCGGCAAGAATGATTTTAGTATAGATGTCATGCCTACTCTGCTTATGTTTATTTTGAATATAAAACTGGAGAATGTTTCGTTGTACGCAGGATAATAGTGATCAGATACTGTTGCATTCCAACCATCGAGCTTCCAGCCGATAATAACAACATTTTTATCTATAGCGCTGTTGCTTTCATCTAATTTGTATACAAGCTCCTCTTTTGTCTTTTTCTTATCTTCTATGATAATGGTAAGAGCATGACTATCAAATGGATATTGTCTTAGGTCTACATTCTCAACTAGGGATGCCTGGATCCTGTAAAAAACTTCTGACGGTTCATCAACAAGTTTATCTATAGATGTTGCCCTACCATTCATGAACTCAAATTTTTCTGGTGAGCACGGCTTGTCACACCTTAAACTTAGGTAGAAATCAATTGTATATGATCCAGTGCTTACATCGAATTTACCTACATTGAGTATATAGACTCCTACAACAACTTCTTCGGGATCGCTTTGCGCCTCTGAGTAAGATATAGGCAATAGTAAGAAAATAGTGCAAATGAAGAAAGCTAATAGATTTCTCATGAGTTTCTACTTTTGTAACATATAAATTTATACCCATAGAAGTCGAGCACAACCTTTAAGTATAGGGTTTTACAATATATTAATATGAATATGCCTCTTACAGTATGGGGTTTGGTTCTACTTCTAGTGTTTGCAGGTGCTCACTACCTATCTGCGATGTATAGTGCTCAATGGCTATGGATTGCAATTGCAGTGATAATAATCGCTCTTGGTATGTGGGTTGGCAAGCAACTAATGAAAGGCGCAGCAAAGGGTTCTAAAGAAACTTGGATGTCAATAAACATATTCGGTTTGCTAACAACACTTGCAGTTGCTTTCGGTGTTATCCCAGTTGATTTGTCGTGGTTAATGTCACTTTGGCTATTACTGCTTGGTGCAGCTATTTATTCAGAAGGTCATTCAAGAAATAGTCAGATGTCCATTTCTGCAGGATTGATTATAATTGTATCATCCTTGTTTGTTCCTGGATTTGGTGCATGGTACTTTATGGCAGGCGCGCTATTCATCGGTTTGCTCGGTCTTATCAACGGCTACTTATCGAAATAAGCTAATTTTTTCTGTCAATATATTTAGGAAGATATGATGGGCTCAATGAATCCTTCAAAAGAATCCTGGTGTGAAGAACCACTGGTCATCTCGAATACATCCTAAGTAATATCCCAGATCATGTTCGAAGTTTTTGTTTTTCTAGTGGTAATGAAAAGTAAAATGTACTCCCTTTTCCTAATTCACTCTCAAACCAGATTCGGCCGCCTAATTCCTCAATAATTCCTTTACAGATTGTCATTCCTAACCCAGTTCCTGAATATTTCCTATATATACTTTGTTCCGATTGGAAGATCGGCTTAAACATCTTTTTTTGATTTTCTGATGATATTCCTATACCTTGGTCCTTGACACTAAACTGAATCATCCCATCTTTTTGTTCTGCAGTAACAAAAACTTTGCTGCCCTTTTTAGAAAATTTCTTGGCATTATCAATCAGATTTCTTAGAACCTGCATAACTTTATCTGGATCTGTTTTTATAGCAGGTAATTTTTTCATGTTCAGCACAATTTCAATATTCTTCTCCGGTAAAAAGTGCTCCATTTCTTTGATGAGCTTATTAGTATCAACAATCAGATTGGTTTTAATTAAATTAAGCTTCACTCTCCCAGCGCGCATTCTGGAAACCTCTAGCAAATCAACGATAATCCTGTCTAAGTGGTTTGTGTTTCTTAAGATGGTATCAACAGATTCTTTCTGTTTCTTATTCATACGGCCGAAATAATCTTCCAGAAGCATTTGCAACTGCGCTTTCATTGTGGTCATTGGGCTTCTTAATTCGTGAGAACTTATTGCAAGTAATTGTGTTTTTGCTTTATCAATTTCTTTCCTTTCTTTGTCTAACTTATCCAATGCTTGAGCTGTTTTGTTGAAGGTTTCTCCGAGTACTTGAAATTCATCTCCTGTTTGCAAATTAATCTTTGTCTTAAAATTGCCTTTAGCAACCTTTTCAGATGCTTTTATCAGCATCTCAATCGGTTTTGTGATAGATTTTGAGATTTTAAGTGATGTAGCTATTATGATAAAAAGTAGTATAATAATTATAAAAATTGTTATATTCAAACTAGTTTCAAATGAATTTATTAGCCGAAGGGATGTTTTATCTTCTAGTTCACTGGCTGAAAATTTAGATTTAATTGATTGTGACGTGGTCAGTAGTTGGGCTAGTTTCTTTTTTTCTAGCTCATTAACTAATTTTAGTTCTTCCTGAGAAATACCTTCTTGAATTATTTTCTGTTTCTCTTGACTAACGCTATAAAACTCTGAAAACAAACTGCCTAGAGTTACGTATTCTGCTTTTATTCTGGTCAGCGTCAATTCTTCTTCTTCTTCTTCTTCTTCTTCTTCTGCTTTTTGTATAGTTGCCAGTCCTAATTTATATCTGGTTTCCCATTGTCTCACAGCTCTTTCTTCTCTATAAAGTATGTAGTCATTAATAAGAGTATCAGTCTCAAATATCGTTTTCTCTATCCTACTTAATAATTTCTGCTTATCTGACTCTTTTCTAATAACATTAGACGTCAAAAGAATTGATATTATCAGAATTAAAATTAAAAAAGTTGAAATTACTATGTTTAGATGTAATTTTGTTTTAATGTTAACTTTAGTGAAAAGACCAAAGTTTAACCACATCTATACACCTATTATAGTGACTGCTTCTGGTTTAACTGCCTTCAAAGCATCTACATATATTGAATAGTCAAGATAATTTGGAACTTCTGTTGCATTTGTTAAATTATTTTCTATCCTCCACCTGGTCTGTTCTTCTAAATCAAAAATAAGTCCCTGAGAAAGACTCACTCTAAACATGTATTTTGGCCAAACAGAATCTAGATACTCTTCTGTTAGATTTGAACGCTGAGCAATAATTCTTTTAGCTTGTTCTTGGTTTTCTTCTATATACCTTTCAGCTTTCCAGAAAGCATTCAGAAGTCTTCCGATTGATTCATTATTGGCTTTTACATAATCTGCTTTACCAACCAATACCCAATGTAAATCTTGGCCTAATTGCAGAGATGTTCTAAATCCTGCATTATCACCCAAGATCTTTTCTGTGTTGTAAATATTAGGCTCCCATAGTGCTATTGCATCTACTTTCTTTTCAATTAGAAGCTTAGATGCATTATCTGGATTAGTGTTTATTAATTCTACATCACTAAGTTGTACACCATTATAGACTAGTGATTTGGATAATGAATACTCCGCTCCACCTCCTCGCAAAAGGGCGATTCGTTTCCCTCGAAGATCTTGAATCGAATTAATCCCAGTATCTTTACGCGATAATAAATAAACGAAATCAGTATCTGTGACTGAAGCTATTATATATTCGCTCCCAGACTTACCAGCAAGAGCTCTAACTACAACTATGTGATCAATAGTAGCTGCTAAATCAACTTCTCCTTGGTCGAGAGCTTTCATGTTTTCAAAGGCATGTCTGTAGTTTTTTATTTCTGCATCTATTCCATACTCAGAGAAATAGCCCAGCTCATCAGCCACCCAAAAAATTCCTGACAGTTCCTCACCAAAATTTGTTGCCATCCTAATTTTCTCAACCGGTCCTGTATATTTTGCTGGCTGGCTCTGGATATGGTAAAAACCAAGAGCAAGAATTACAAGTAAAATAATAATTCCTGTTGTT
>CAYMYT010000020.1:0-4859 GCA_964394755.1 uncultured archaeon | reverse complement strand
CTGTTGTTTTCGAATTCATTTTTGTTTTCGATTTCATTTTTTTTCAACTCCCAGATAAATCACACTGTCGGCAAACATTTCCGATTTTTTGATAAGATTCTCATAACCTTTTATGTATGGGGCATAAAATAAAGCTTTTGTTTTAGTATTTTTAATTTTGTTGGTGATATTGAAAACAAATTTTAAAACATTATTACTATTTTCGTATATAAAAAAGTTTGTAAGAGAATCAAAGATGATATAATCAATATTCTTATTAAGCACTTCTGTTATCCATATCGATATTTCGTTTAAGGCAACTGGCGATTCTATAAAGTAGCAATCTTTTACTTCAACAGGAATATTATACATGCTTTTTGTTATGCAGTCGATGAAAATAATTTTTTCTGTGCTAATTTTATTTTTCAAAAAAATATCCTTCAAAGCTTGATAAGTTTTATTAAAAGTAATATAACATATTTTACCATCCAGCTGTTTAAAGACTTTTATGGCTGTACTGTTGTATGCTGAACTCGACATCAGCAAAAGCAAAATTTGATTTGATTTGAGCTCATTTTTTATGTTCATTTCTATCAACAATATTTCTAACATTTTTAACAAGTTCATTGATGTCAAATGGCTTTTGAATAAAGCCTACGACGTTCTTTGATTTCATTAAATTCTCTTTTTCTGCCTCAGAAATCCTTACGACAGTCAGATAAGCGATTTTGATGTTTTTTATTTTCTTGATAACTTCCTTTACAGGGGTTCCAGGCATCATTACATCCATCAGAATCAGGTCAAAGTTGTGCTTCGGCAACTTTTTCAAACAGTCATCACCATTAACTGCTGTAATCACTTTGTAGCCGTTTCTTTTCAAAATAGTTTTAACGCTTTTCCTAATGTCTTGCTCGTCGTCAACGATCATTATAGTTTTCATGTCTTTCACACTCTATTACTTATATTGTATTTTACTGTTAATAAAGAAGTATTTGCAAGTCGAAATTTCCACCAGCTTCCCCTAGGTTTCTGCAGAAGATCCCGAATAAGCATAGCATAGCGTAGCGTAGGGTATTCGAGGATCACAAGGAAGGTATGATCATAAAGGAACTGACCCTAGCCTATCTTCTAGTTATGATTAGTAGCTATTGACAAGTGATATTCAAGTTTAAGTATTTTCTGACTTTCATTGTATCATGACACCAGATATTCTAACATTAAGGGAAATGATGGTTATACCAGCTGTTAGTTCTAGCTATAATGATCTTGGGGTAAAGTACAAGCATAGAGATTACAAAATTTACTATGCAAACCAACTTCTTAGAACAAGAGAACATTACTATCACTCCAAACTTGGTATTCCAAGTGGTATGAGAATGTCAAAAGCCAGTGAAGGTCTTGCTATACAACATTCTTTAGAGCTTGCTGGTAAAGATCCACGAAAATCACCTGTTTTTAACGATCTTTTTGCAAGAGGGCCTGATAAAATATATGTGCAAGAATTAACTGAAACATTTTTGCGTGTTCCGAAAGACAAAAAGAATCCAGATAAACCTGATTATATCGATCCTAAGACAGGTTACAAATATTGGGCAAGGGAAGTTGGTAATGGAAGTGAAGTTGAAGGTATTATCTATGTTCCAGAAGGCAATGGAAGACTGGTAGCTGAATGGGATGAAGTTTTTGGTATTCCGAGAGTTACCGTAGAAAATCAAAATTGGCCTCACATCCCGTATAATAATCATTTCTGGTTTAATACAGAGCCTTTATTGGATGGTATATCGAATAATTATGATGTTGCTGTGATGCACGGTTGCAACCAGGATAACGATGTTGGTGGGATGTGCTTAGCTGTCCTTGCGTTTTACACAAGATTGCACCTAGATCCGAATAACGGCTTTCGCATAGTCAAGCCATCTTTAGAAAGGAAAGTTGAGAAGGAACTTATCGAGAAAAAAGAAGCTTCTTTTACTAACCTGCAGTAAGATACCACTATGTTCAAGATAAATATACTACTAATAATATAATTCATGCTTTATGATACCGTAATAATCGGTGCAGGTCCTGCAGCTTTACAAGCAGCACTATTTCTTGGAAGAGCTGGTCTTAAACCATTGGTAATAGGAAAGCCTTTTGAGAGTGATCTTGCTTATGCTCATAGTGTACAAAACGTATTTGGAATAAGTGAGATGAGTGGTAAAGACATTGTTAATATAGGAATAAACCAGCTAAAGGATTTTATGGGAGAGCTTATTGAGGAGGATGTTGTACATGTATGGCAGGAATCAAACACAAAGGAGTCAGATATAATAAGAGTAAGAACATCAAGTGACAAAGAATTCGGTGGTAAGACATTACTAATAGCAACAGGAAAGCCATATGTTCATTCAGGTATAGAAAACGAAAATAAGTTCAGGGGTAAAGGTGTTCATTATTGTGTTGCCTGCGATGGACCATTCTTTGCGAAGAAGAAGGTTGTAGTAATAGGCAATACAGATTTTGCTGCAGAAGAAGCGCTAGAGCTTATGAGCTATACTCAAGATATAACAATAATATCAAATGGTTTTCCAATAAGCTTTTCAGATGCATTCAAAAAGAAGATAGGATCAGTGAAAGTTATTGATACAAAGGTTAGGGCATTCGAAGGTAATAAAATGCTAAGAAATATAATTTTAGATGATGGACAAAGCATGGAATTTGATGGTGCTTTTGTTGCCCTTGGTGCTGCAACATCTCTTGCATTTTCAGATAAAATGGGTATAGAAAAGAATGGTGAAGACCTTATTATAAATAGAAATGGAGAGACAAGCGTGAAAAATGTCTATGCAGCAGGCGGCTGTACAGGAGGATATCTTCAGGTTGCAAAAAGTATTGGTGAAGGTTGCAATGCTGCTATCAGCATCATAAAATCATTAAAAGGATTGGAAACGTATGCTGATCAAACGTAGACAATAATTTAATCTAATCAAAAAAAAGGTTTTTGAAATGATTAAAATATTTTTACCAAGATTGGAGGAAAGACTTATTGTTCCAGCTGTTAGCTTTAGATATCCTGAAATCAGGTTACGTTATAATCTATGCGGCTATGAAGTTAACCATACACAAAAACTTGTACTATCGGGCAGAAATCATGATTACTATTATTCTAAAAACAAACTCCCAAAAGAGTATAGAATGTCAACAGCACGAGAAGAGCTCGCTATCCAAATGAATTATGAAAAATTCGAAAACTTATTAAAGCGAGCAATGCAAGACAAAAAAGACATGAATGTAGGAATAAATTCAGTTTACGCAGCTAAATCTATACTAAATTCTTATACTGTAGACAGGAGAGAAGAAGAAGCGATCAAATATGTTCTGAGCGTTGAAGGAATAGATGCTTTAATAGATAACCTATATCCAAAAAAGGCCAAAGTATTTGAAAATCTTTTCACAAGAGGCTGGCAAAAAAAGATGTGGCAACGTACAGAAACATTTTTACGAATTCCGAAAGGCAAAGATGATCCACGTGAACCTGATTATATTGATTCAAAAGGTCAGAAATACTGGTTAAGAGAAATAGGTAATGGAAGTGAGATTGAAGATATGATTTATGTGCCAGAAGGCAACGGAAGACTAGTTGCTGAATGGAATGAAGTTTTCGGTATTCCATCAGTTACTATAGAAGATCAAGAGTGGCCTCACGATCCTTATAAAACTCACTTTTGGTTTAATACAAGCCCCCATTTAGACGATAAATCAGGCTATCGTGACGTTGCTATATGGCGCATTAATGACCGGCATCCTCATGTTGGGGAAACGTGTCTTGCAGTTGATGCAAGCTTCAGTCGCCTATATACCTATTCTGATATTAGCCATGTTGCTTGTGGTATTGGCTTCCGCCTTGTTCAGGAACTGGAAATACCTGATTTATTCATGTCTTAATCATTTTTTATTTGGAACTAGTTTCTTCCAATATTTTTGCAACATAATTTTCTACTTTGCTTGCAGATGGTATTCCATCTTTTAATCCTAGTGTAATATCATCAAAAAGCATGTAAGTCTGCATATCTGTAAGATCTCCATTCCAACTACATTTTTTTAACTCTCCATATAGTTGCATTATTTGATCTTCATTAATCATCCTACGTATATCTTCAGCAAAATACTGGATTCGTTTCTGCTGATTAGTAGACATATGATTGTAAGTTTTTTGTGGGATTAGAAATATTTCTTTTTCTTTTATAGGCTTTACTTCTATTACATCAGAATTTTCACATTCCTTTTTATATGCTAGTCTACATTTCCTATCTATTATTCCTTTTGCTTCATCTGCCAAACGTAAAGCAGCAGCCTTATCATCACGATTCTTTAGAAGCTTGTCGCCTCTTTCTATAAGATGCTTCAAGTCTTGTATGTCAGTATCTCTAAGTACATTTAGATGATCTTTAAAAGATATCCAGAACTTTTCTGTTATATTTTTTTCTTGCATAGACAATTTTGTGTATTCTATGTCTAGGCGTATTCTTGTATAATGTTTCACAAGCCAATAGCTAATAAGAGATGTTCCAACAATCGCACCCCCAATACCATAAAATAATGATTGTACGTCTTTTGGGTCACCATCGAAACCTGAATATTTGGCTATTATAGGTGCTGTTTGAATACCAAATCCTAAATATAATGCAGGGTCAGAAAACATATCTTTAATTCGCCTATATGGGTCTTTACGCTTTATTTCAGGATTTTCACCATTCGCTTTTCTAGTCATAAATTTCAACATCCGTAGTGTTACCACATATAAATCTTGCATTTCCACTAGTCTGTGACTAGTGGTGTTCCAGATCTATTTAAAGATCTATAAGTTTGTTTTTAGAATATAGTTGACGTGTTACAAGATA
>CAYMYT010000019.1:0-11040 GCA_964394755.1 uncultured archaeon | reverse complement strand
TTCCTAATTTTTTCATAGGAAGACAAGATCTCGAATACACAAAGTGTATTCAAGATAAAGAAGGGATTATTCGTAATAATACTGCGAAGCCATCTGTTTCTTGGGGCGTGTCAGGTCTTCCTAATATTTTTATGGGAAGACATGATCTTGAATACGCTTGATGTATAGCGTATTCCAGACAGAGACCTTCTTTACCAAAGAAGGGATTTGCTATCGAGCTCCTGCAGCTTCACTCTCAATTCTCAGCTTCTCTTTCAGAACGAAGCTGTCACCAGATCCCTTATATGCCAATAGTATTTCTTCTGCTAAGGCTTGTGCCAATGTATTATTCTTTTTGAAACTTCGCCTCATTACACCCTGAGCAAATAACCTCAGTGCTTTATCAACCCTTCTTTGTGGTGCAGTTATCACAGATTCACGAGCAACTACTGATCCCAACTGATAACTTATAATCTCTTCTTTAACAGCAACATTTTCTAAAGCACGAACAAATATTTCTAAGGGATTTTTGCCCTCTTTCTTTTCAATTATCTGTAGTGCACCTTCGATAGCAGATAACGTATTTATCAGATTACCAGACATAGGTCCTGATGTAAGTCTATGTTTCTTTCCACGGTGACCTGGAACCAATAAGTGCAGTGCAAGTCTTTCAACGATATGCATCTTTGACTTGTGAAATGTTTTTCTGTGGATACCAGCACTTCTAGGAACAATTCTTGGTTCTAAGTTTATGTAAGAGCGTAATCCCATATCTTGAATAGAAAAATTGTTGTCCCATTTACCAAAAAGCTTAATTTTATTGTTACTCTTCTCTTCTTTTTGTTCTACTATAGTATTATTTTCCATATTCATTCATTTCCTACGACTACTGCTTTGTCACCTTCTGTTTTCTTCCAGTACGAATCATTTCCAAAGATATATTATTCACTTTAACAACCTGATACTTTATTCCCGAATGTGATCCTACTGCACCCCCCTGCGATCCACCCATACCCATAATAGTAACTTGATCGTGTTCTGATACATGATTGACAGCACCTGTCCTTGGCAAGAATGCAGTAACCTGTTTGTCATTCTTAACAAGCCTAACTCTTACACATTTTATAAGACCTGAGTGTGGCTGCTTCTGCTCTATAGAACGCTTCTCAAGAACAATACCTGTTGCTTGTGGAGCACCCTCAAGAGGGTCGAACTTTCTTCTTACATGCCTAAGTATCTGATTCTGGATCTTTACCTTTTTCCATCTCATTGCTTTCTTATTCATTTTTAGCTTACGTGCAGCGAATTCTCCCGGCATACGAATCAATTATCAATTTGAAGAATAGATATTAATACACATAGAAATTTATCACAGAATCAATGAAAATCTACTTTTAACTTCAGATCATCCACACCAAAAATGCGGTTTAGAAACATCTTCACCACTTTTATATTCTTACCATTCTTGCCTATTACACTCGCCCTATCATACGGCTTTATTGTAACTTTCACTTCCTTCTCACTAACAGATATATCCTGTGCTTCAGGTATAAGATTTTTTACAAAGGTTTTCAAATCCGGCGAATATTCATATATCTGCAGATGTTTCTTAAAAATAGTTTGCGCATTCTTTACTTTTGCACCATTCTTCCCAATAGCTCTAGCATATTGACCATTCGCAACCACAAAGTATATCTTTTCTTCAGTATCAAAACAATCTATAACACTAGTCCCTGATAAGGACTGGAAAAGATTTATTGTTTGTATCGATTTTGTATCAAGAGTTACTTTCATGTCAATCTTATTACACTGGCCATATATATATTATCTTATCTTTTTTCATTTTTTATCAAGATCTGCGTATCCAACACAAGCAATAGCAAATGGCTTACCTAATTTTGTACCCAGTTCTTTCTGATTCCCTGCAAAAACTGTAATATTCAAGCAGCCAGCATCCTTTATAGAGTCTATAAGAAAATCAGGACAATTTTTCGCAACTGTAACCCTTTTCAATTCGTTTGCTTTTATACCTTTTACAATTTCTCTTATTCCTATTGTAAATTTTTCATCCATCTTCTTCACCTCTTTTTAGGTCTAAGTTTTTCAGGGTCAACATGAAGATTAACCATACCTGTTCCAATTGGTGCTGTCTGTCCAATAATAACATTTTCGATGACACCTTCTATATTATCTACTTCTCCATAGAAGCTTGCATTAACTATATGCTTCTTTGTTTCCTCGAAATTAGCTCTTGCAAGCACAGATGCCTTCTTACCAGACACACCATAACGACCTATATCCTTCACATCACCATCAAAGGTCATCATATCAGCTACAAGCATAAGGTGTCTTATATCAACTTCTAGTCCTTGTTCATCCATGGTATCCTTCGATTCATTCAATATTGAATTTCGTGCAGCCTCAATACCCAATACTTCATAAATCTGGTGAATATCGTTGGTCTTTGTCCTCTTTATGTCAACCCATGGCATTCTAAGAATCTTCTTAAGATTCGTACCAACAGTGTGAATGACCCATTCATCGTCTTCTTTCATAATGAAAACATTTTCAATATCCTTAACACCACCAACATGCAATTTCAGTAATTTGTTTTTGATTTTTCTTAGGTTTTTGATGTCTTCTTTCTTAAGTTTTATGAATGCTCTTTTCATACGATACGAAACTTCTGCATTCTTAACGTGTTTCTTGAATAGCTCTTTCACAACATTTTCTATCCAAGACTCTTTCTCGAATTCTAGTTCTATACGCATATTTACTAAATCCAAAGAATCTTCTGTAATTATATCCACAAGCTTTTGTGACTTTATTTTCAATGCAATTTCCTTCGCTTTTTCCTTTGTATTGTATTCAGGTTTCAGATAGATCATCATGTTCTTCTCAAATGTTTTACGAGCATCAAACACTTCTATCAATCTAGGAAGACCCTGAGTTACCTTGCTTAATCTGTCAGACTGTGATGCAAGTATGTAGCTTCTCATTGTGTTATGTGTTATAATACCTGGAAATGTTGTAAATGTTTCTGTACCTTCAACTGTAAAATCATAGACATATTTTGAAGTAGGTCTAATCTTAGATATACTTTCTATTTCATCCCAAAATACATCAGAATAAGCCATTTTCTTCATGATGGACAATTCTTTGTTAATGTCTATCTTTTTTTCTTTCGACATGTTTTCAAAGATAAAGATATGACGAATTAGTGCAGATCTGTTAATTTTCTGAAGTTTTGTGAAACTATTAACTTGACGAGACTTATGTCCAATCTTTTTCGCAGCATCTTTTAACACTGTTCCAAAACAATCAATCACATCAGGAAAATCTTTTTCAACAGGCTGCATACCTATCCTTTCTCTAAATATATTTGAATAATCAGCAGGAACAGATAGTTTCTCATCTGTGCATGCAAATATGCCGAATCTAGTCATTACCATAGCCATGCCATCAATAATTTCCTTAGGAGCCTTATAATTTTTACTGTTTTCTTGCCCTACAAAGTATCCGCATAATAGCCCCCTAAGGAATTGTTCACCAGCACTATACACGAAATTAGGCAACTCATTTGATTTAAGCAACAATGCTCTAGCGTCATCAAGAACTGTAACATCCAATGTTTTTTGTATCTGTATTCCTGAGCTGCCTTCAGCAAGATATGTACCAAGCATAAATCCATGCTCTTCCCTTAGACTTTTATTTTCTATACATTCGAGATATCTTACACAAGGCAATCTACCTCCTACTTTTAGTGCACTACCTTCTACTGGCACCACCTGCCCATTAACTCTACTCATAAAGGAATGAGAATCTGTTGCAACTATTTCCCTACCAGAAACTGTCTTAATTTTTATAAGGTATTTTGGTGCTTCATGTCTGCTAACAGCCAACAATTTTTTCCATACAACTTTTTCATTATCTGCCATACCAGGAACATAAATTCCAAGACCAGACGTTTCTGCAACATCCCAACCATCACATTCTTTTACAGAATCAATATCTAATATTCTATCTACAAATTCACCGATCTTAGTAACTTTTACCCTTTTGCCATGCCTAATTATTACCTTTTCAGCACTATCAATAGACATCTGTGTTGCAGGTTCAGAGATTGATTGAGCAGTTATTATTCCAATAGCCTCTCCTGGTTCATATCTATATTTTATTATAGCTACCTTCAATTTTTCTAAAAGCTTCTCTTTATTACTACCTTCTATCTTATTCTGCTTGCAATAATTCTCAAAATCTTCCATTAACTTTTTCGGTAGCGTATTCGTACTCATGTAAATACCCTCTCGATCTGTATTTTACCACAATCTATTTTAGCAGGGTCTAGACCATCTTCGCCTGCTACAAACTGCACTATTCTGCCTTTACTGTCGCTTACAGTTCCATTATATTCTATTTTAAGGTCCTGTAAAGCATTTACCAAGCGGCGCTCCATGTAACCACTATGCCTAGTATGTAAAGATTTATCCATCAGGTTCTCCCTCGAGTTCATTGCATCAAAAAACATTCCAACAGGATCCAAGCCTCTTTTATAGCAACCAGAAACATATCCTCTTGACTTAAGACCCATATCACCACACTTGAAAACAGACAGTGTTCTATTTGTATAACCTCTCTGTATACGTTCACCTTCCAATGTCTCCTGACCAATGAAAGCACACATCTGCGCTAGATTTACAAAACTTCCTCTTGCACCAGTTTTAGCCATTATAACTGCAGAGTTCAGTGGCAAATCATTTTTTATAATACCACTTGCTTCATTTGATGCGTTACTTCCGAGCTGGAGTATCTTATTTTCAACATTTACATCTTTATCAGCTTCTTTCAAAATAAGTTCTACATCGTCATTGTACTTGGCGATAATAGAATCTATCTTTTTAACAGCTTTAGGAGTTATGTCCATGTCACTTGTCGATATACTAAAACCTTTTCTTGAAATTACTTCTAGCGCAAGCCTTGAAACTTGATCAATAAATTTCTGGACAACATCAGGACCATATTTTCTATCTATTAGATCTATCAGCTTTCCTTTCTTTTCTCCAAGAGACTCGTCATCTATAACACCTGACACTAGGTTACCATTTTTTATTATCACATCCTGACCGTCAACAGCTGACTTGTAACTGACTGTTAGATCCTTAGGTAGCAGAAAACTGAATATTTCTTTACCCTTATAACTTTCTTTTAATTCTTCTATTTCTATACCAATTGTATTCAGAATCTGAGCTGCCTCTATTTTATCAATCTTAGTATCGTCTTTCGTAAGTAGATAACATCCTGTTATATGATCGTGTTTACACGCAATTATAGGTAAACCATAACGAGGCGAGCGTATATGATTCTTAACTCCCATAAGAATTTCTGCTTCTATTTGAGCTTCTTCTGTTTGAGGAACGTGTAGATTCATTTCGTCACCATCAAAGTCCGCATTGTAAGGTATTGTAACACCAAGAGGCAACCTGAATGTTCTGTAAGGCATTATCTTGGCCTTATGTGCAAGCATAGATACTCTATGTAGACTTGGTTGTCTATTCATTATAACTATGTCACCATCTATGAGATGCCTCTCAATTATATACCCAATATCAATTTCTTCTACGATGACAGCCTTGTTCTCTTCTGTAATTTTTTTTCTCAGATTGTCAGGTCTAATAACATAGTTTGCACCATTTTGTGAAACAGGACCGTTCAATACCATTTCTTTTAGTTTCACCATATTGTGCTTATCAACCCTTATAGGTACTGTCAATTCTTTTGCAATCTCAAAAGGAATACCTACTTCTCCGATTGATATACATGCATCAGGCGATATCACAGTTCTTGCTGAAAAATTCACACGCTTACCTGAAAGGTTGCCTCTAAATCTTCCATCTTTTTTCCCTAAGCGTTGCATTATTGTTTTCAGAGATCTACCAGATCTATGTCGTGCAGGAGGTAAAGTAGGTATTTCATTGCTCATAAATGTAGATACATGGTACTGTAACAATTCCCATATATCCTTTATTATAAAATCAGGTGCACCTATTTCCAGATTCTTACGTAAACGCTCATTTATACGCACAACATCGACTAATTTGTGTGTGATATCATCTTCGCTTCGTTCACCTGTTTCCAATGTTATACTCGGTCTAACTGTTACAGGTGGAACAGGAAGCAATGTAAGAACAAACCATTCTGGACGACCACCCTTTACTTTCAGAAGCTGGAAATCTTCATCAGATATTTTTTCAAGTCTTTGTCTAACATCTTCAGGTGACAATTCTGTAGCACCTTGGAAATATACAGTTGGTTTGTTATAAGTTATTGGTTTTTGAGTTTCTTTACAGTGCTGGCATACAGCAGGCCTTTTCTTGTAAAGTTCTGATAGCGTATTCCCTTTCTTTAGATTATCTGTATTCACAAGTATACGTGAACATTTTCTACATGTTACACATAGAAGCATGTAGATCTTTTTACCATACATAGGATGAATAACAGGCTTTGTCAATTCAATATATCCGAAATGCCCTGTACATTGACCAATAGAGCCACCACATGTTCTGCATCTAAGACCAGGATCAACAACACCCAGGTGTAGATCAGTTAAACCTCTGTCAATAGGGTAACCATCAGGATCGTAAAGTTCAGGAAAGTCTATTTTAACAGCTGATATATCCTTTATCATCTTCGGTGACATGAATCCAAACTCAATTGATTTTATTCCCATATTAATCACAAACAACCTTAGGATAAATGCCAAGGCATTTCATCTCATCAAGCAGAAGCTTGAATGCATATGACATATCAACATCTGTAATGTCTGTCTTCTTACATACAGGGCAGTATTTCTTACCTTTTGCAAAATCTTCTACCGCAACTAAACCACACTTTATACATATAGGTATTTTATGTTTGTCACTTGAAAATCTTTCCTTTAGCAAAAGTGTAGCTCCATGACCAAGTAAACAGTCCTTTTCCATCTCTCCTAAACGAAGTCCACCTTGTTTTGCCCTACCAGCTGTAGGTTGCTTTGTTAGCAGTGCAACAGGTCCTCTTGCTCTTGATTGTATCTTATTTGCAACCATATGATGAAGTTTCTGATAATAACAAGGCCCTATGAAAATCTGTGCTTCGTATGGCTTACCTGTAATACCATCGTACATGAATTCCTTTCCATCATCTCTGAATCCTAAACTCTTAAGACTTTTTCTTAGATTTTCTTCTGAAACAGTACCAAACACAGTAGCATCAACAGGTCCTTGTAAAGCGCCTACCTTAGCTGTAATAATTTCCAGAAGTTTACCTATTGTCATTCTACTCGGAATTGCGTGTGGGTTTATGATTATGTCAGGCGTTATGCCATTTGATGTAAATGGCATATTTTCTTCTGGAACTATCAATGATATAACACCTTTCTGACCGTGCCTTGATGCAAATTTATCACCTAATTCAGGTATACGCTCAGAACGTACATTTATCTTAACAAGTTTGTTTCCTGCAGATGTTCCTGTTAGTATAACATTATCAACAATGCCTTCTTCACCATATCTTATTGTCTCGCTTGTTTCTCTTCTCATCTCTGCTTCTACCATAAAGCTTTCAACAGGCCCGAAAAATCGCAGTGGAGAAACCTTACCAACTAGAACATCACCAGATTCTACATTTGTTTCTCTGTTAACAATACCATCTACTCCAAGATTTGCATATGCTTCATCTGTACGGTAACCAGATATAGACTTGTCAGGTATTTTTATTTCATCATTTTCAATACCCCAATACTTCTTTTCTTCTACTATATAATTTCTAAGTGCAAAACTTCTACCCATACCCCTATCTACTGATCCTTTCTTAAGTACGATACCGTCTTCCATGTTATAACCCTTGAAACTCATAATAGCTATTACTACATTAGTACCATGAGGATGTGATTCAAGATCCATTACTCTACCTACAGCTGTATTAACAAGAGGTATCTGTGGATAGATAAGAACATCGGATTTTGTATCTGTTCTAAGAAGATAATTTGTTTGATATATTCCAAGGCTCTGACCAGACATCTTTGCACCAAAGTTTACACGGTCGCCTCTATTGTGTTCTGTAAAAGGTACAAGAGATGCAGATAAACCAAGAATAGAAGATGGATCTATTTCAAGATGTGTATGATTCTTTGTGATATCAGATTCTCTAAGTGCAACAAGACATGAATCTTCTTCCTCTGCATCTAGATATTCGATTGAAGTTTCAATTAATTTGTTCCACCCATCAGCTTGCTTGAGAAGAGATTTTCCGTTTTCACATATGATAAGCGGTCTTTGTAAACGTCCTGCATCTGCATTTATGTGAACCTCGTTGAATTCACTATTGTATGCAAAATTTATTCTTGGTGATATTGCACCGTTCCTGCGTTTTGAGCGAAGCTTTTCAATAAGTTTTTGAGGATCTTCTATATGATTAATTATTTTACCATCCAAGAAAACTGTAACAGTGCCTGCTGCTTCTTTCTGAACGATGTCAGTGATAAGATCAATATCTTTTTTGCTCGCTGTATCTGATAGTACACCAAACAGAGCCAAATATTTTCTCAAGCCGATATTGATACCTTCAGGTGTTTCTTCAGCACATAATCTACCCCAATGCGTAGCATGTAGTGCGCGCGCTTCAAAATGTTCTTGAGATGCACTGAGAGGAGATATTATACTTCTAAGATGAGCTATAGTTCTTACATAATTTGTTCTTTCTAGACGTTGGCAAACACCTGTTCTACCACCAACCCACTGACCTGTTGCCATATGTGAAATAATTCTTTTTGATAGATAATCACTTTCAACAATAGATTTTATTGATGGCATTTTTCCTCTTTTAATCAACTTCTGGTAAGAATATATTATACGCGATACTAGACCGTATTTTCCAAGAAGAACTGAGCGGAATAAAACTTCCATGAAGTTTCCAACCATTTTTACTCTTTTGTTCGCGTAGTGATCTATATCTTGACCCTTTGTACCATCAAAACCAATACGTAAAAGATTGCTCACGATTTGAGAAATATAAATTGCTTTTTCTTTTCTATTTTTTTTATCCTGGCCTAAATGCGATAACAGATATTTATCAAGAATATCATTTATCCTTTTGTCACGATATTCCTTTTGTGCAATCTTCATCTTTTTGCCTATGTATTCTTTTGCTTCTTCAACTGACTTTACATCGTGTTCATATAGATTGAAATAAATTTCTTGTATTTCATTCTTTCTCATAGCTGTTGACTCAACTATTTCTTTATCTGTTTCCATTCCAAGAGCACGAAGCAGCACAACAATTGGCAACTTCTTCATATTAGCGAATGATATTGTTGTTAAACCGCCTTTACGTTCAATTAAGTGACGCTGAATAAAACCAGCAGATTCTGAATTTATTCTGGCAGTTTGTATTTCACCTTTGTTTTCAATAACAGGTCTATCAGATAACACCTCTTCGACCATTACTATTACACGTTCAGTACCACTAATTATGAAGTAACCACCAGGATCTTTTGGATCTTCACCTTCCTGAATCAGTTGATCTTCTGACAGACCATTTAGGTGGCATAGACCTGATTTTAACATTATCGGTAACTCTCCAAGCTTAACTTCTTGAGGTTCTTGTTCAATGCCATTTATTATAGGAATCATCTCTACGAATACAGGAGATGCGTATGTTAGATCTCTCATACGTGCTTCCATAGGTGAAATGTTTCTAACAGCTCCATCTGCTTCTTTTATACATGGCTTTGGTATACGAACAGAACCCATCTTTATTTTAAATTCAGCCATTTCAGGTGATTCCAAAGAAATTTCGTTGATGGCATCTATGATATGCTGAAGTCTAAAGTCTACGAATTCATTAAAAGAAACTATTTGATGATTGACAAATCCGATATTGTCCCTAAATGTAGTTAGAATCTCTGAAAACATTAAACAACCACTCTATAATAATTATATTCTCCTGCAACTTGAGAACGCCTAGTTATTTTAATTATATCACCATGTTTTGCTTTAAGTGCTTGGCAGGCAGGATCCTCTTCTTTTATCTTAGGAAGATGTTTTAAAGTAACATTTAGTTCTTCCAGAAGTTTTGCTTTGTCATCTGCTGAAAGAATTTCGTGTTTTGGCACCAAACCATTCTCGAAAATATTTATATCTTCTTCAGACATTCTATCACCATTTTAAATATGGGCCCGACGGGATATTCTCAGTCGGGTTTCTTTTGCAAGTAGAAGCCCTGCTTCTACTGCACAGCAGGAATTTCGAATTCCTGCTTGTGAACCCCAGGGCCTTTTCTTTTCAAAGAAAAGGGGCTGTTTCGAACCCGCGACACCCGGCTTTCTTTCTTCATCTTCACAGAGGCTAACCCCTCAGGTCTTTTATCCTATGATAAAAGGCCGATGCTCTACCAGGCTGAGCTACAGGCCCTGCGCCTCGGCCGGGATGATCGACGAGATGCTTTTGCATCACATTTTCGAACCCGGGTCGTGGCCTATCTGCCGAATCGACAGGGCCACATGCTAGACCATTTTGCTTTATCTGGAACACACCGTAGCATGCTCAAGACCATATCTTCCTGTAAATTATCAGGAAGATCTGATTCTACACCACCGAGGCTTTAAGCATAATTGAATTTAACCTGGTATTATTGAAATAATAGCTAAATCTAAGTTGATATAAGAATCTAGTAACATGAGTATGATTGGAATACAAATTATCAACCTCAAATTATTGGTAAGCAGCGTCGTGTTTTTCCCGGATAAACCGATACACAACACATCTCTGATGAGATTCACTTCCAGGTTCGGAATGAGACTGGGTCTAACCTCCTCGATATGACCGCCTACCAAACTATATAATACAATGCATAACCTATTTAAAGGTTGAATTATTTTCTTGATTGAAGATAATGGAATTAATATCCGTCAGCAAAGCATTTTTAGTCCGATATTTTTACTGTGATGTATTCTATCGGTAGTGAAAAATAGGCTCTGTTAAGCCAATTAATGAAAACTAAAATTTTTATCAGAATTCCACAGCT
>CAYMYT010000018.1:4856-11190 GCA_964394755.1 uncultured archaeon | reverse complement strand
TCATAGGATACAAACCTATCAGAATATTGTACATAAAATCGATCATTCCGTAAAATGTAAACCATTTAGTAAAGTATAGTAGTACTTCAATCGACAAAATATTTCCGTAAGAAACAAAGTAGGTGAAGTAACCTGATATTATCTGATAAATTGTGAGTGGTATATAAGAAACAGCGTGAATGAACCAATAAATTTGTGTTGGCATGGAATAAAACCCAACACTAATATGATCCTTATTCAGAAGCATATCACGATGCTTTTTTATTACTTGTACTGTACCCCTACTCCATCTTACTCTTTGTTTTATAAGACCAGAAAATGTGGATGGAGCTCTTGTATATGCAATAGCATCGGACATAGCAATATTATATTTTTTCTTCCTGAGATACATGCATATATCATAATCTTCTACACATGTATTACCAGTAAATCCACCAACATCCATTAACATTGATTTCCTAAATGCACAAAATCCAGGTACAATGCATAAACCATTTATCTTGTCTATAACGTATCTCCACGCAGATGATGTTGCATACTCGAACTGTTGAAACCAATTCAGTATAGACATTTCTTTTTTAACCCTTAGTACAGATGCAACTGCTGCAACATTTCCATCAGAAAAAGGCTGCATAATACTTTTTAGGGCATTTCTATCTATTTCTGTGTCTGCATCTAAAACAGCTATGAAATCGTATTTTGCGTGCTTCATACCAAGATTGACAGCTATTGCCTTACCTTTATGCTGGCCCTTTACAATTTTCAGTTCTATTTCTTTAGTGTTCTTTTTCTTTGCCAGATTTTTTACTATTTCATATGTTTTATCTAGAGAACCATCATCTACAACAATAATCTCCTTTTTAGGATAATCAGCACCAATCACACTTCTAATGGTTGATTCTATATTTTCCTGTTCATTATATGCTGGTATTATTATAGACAGTGGATATAGTTTTATCATAGATCTTTTTTTAGGAATCAGATAAAGAAAAATCCAGGATGTATACAGAATTATCAATATTGTGAATATTACAATCATTATTTGCTCAATCATTGAACTATTAGTAAAACAAGAAAATAAAAGGATGCGTTCTTCACATTACCAGTTGTTTCACCGTGGATTTAAGTTTTATAGTTTAATGCATTTTATGAAAGTAAAGTTCAGATCGGTCTATATCGGTGCTGCTTTCTTATCAATAGTTCTCTATATGCTTGGTATTGCTACAGGCATCTATGCAAGGAACATGCTGACAAACGAAATAGAAAATGTGACAACTGAAATAGAAAGTAATATTGATTATATAAGAAAAGATCTGAAAAACATACAAGAAGAATATATATTACTTGGATTGCGTGGAGAGGAAAGCTGCGATATTCTTTCTCATGTTTTGTCAGATACCACACGAAACCTTAATTCTGCTGTAAACGAGCTTATCAGACTTGATGCTACAGAACGTGATGAGAAAGCATATGCAGAGTTAAAGAAAGACTACACTTTGCTCACAATAAAGGCTTGGACTCTTAGATCAACACTAAATGAAAATTGTGCACAGAAAGTTTTACCTGTACTATATTTTTACAGCGTTCCATGCAATAATTGTGTAGAACAAGGTAAAGTTATAGATGAGTTAAAAAGTGTCCACAAGAATAATGTTTCTTTTTATGTGTTAGATAAAGATTTTGATCACCCGTTAATAAAGATACTTGTCGAAAGTCTTAATGTTAAAAGCGCACCTGCAATTGTTATTAACTCAGTTAATTATGGTGATCTTTCAGAAAAACAAACACTGAATAAAGTGGTATGCTCTATATTAAACGCTACATGCTAGTGAAGTAGGATATGAAAAAGAAAATTAAAGGTAAGAATAAAGCTAAATTCTCAAGGAAAGAAAAGATAATAGATTTTCTTAGGCCTACTAAATGGAAGATTTTGCTTACAGCTTTCCTCTACGTAAGCAACTATGTAACAGTTTTTGGTACAATATTTCAGCTTCCTATATTCTATTTTTACTGGAATTATCAACCAACAACTATAATTGAGCTATCTATTCTTTTTTACGCGCATGCAATATATCTCTATTTGCTTTCAGCGCTTCTTATCAAGGTTTTCACATAGCTCCAGCAGAACAGTTGCATAGCTTCCTGCGGGAAGTGTAAAATTAAGTTTTACAGTATCTTTTTGGATTTCGTAATTAAGCTCGCTGATTTTTATGAATGCCTTTCTATCAGCACCTTTACACCCAATACCCAACTCAGATATCAAAAAATCTTTTTGTGATATGTTTTCTTTTTGAGCAATATCCTTTACTATTTTATCTGTAATTTTATTTTTGATTACAGATCCATAACCAAAAATTGGTATATTATGAAAATAAATTTTGCTAGATCTTGATCTCGATCCTGATCTTCTTAATTCATCTAATGCACTATTCCACAGAAAGCTCTGGTACGCATTTACAAAAAATTTAAGTTTTGTTTTTTCAACATCGTAGATGGTTTTGTACTTTTTGTTGTACTTGTTTATCATTTTTAGTGCTTTTGAAAATTCTTTTTTTACCAGGTATCTTCCAATTATATGATTATTTTTGTGAATTCCAAAGCGCTGCCCACCAAAATAGTTTGGCATACCGGATTTGATTTTGGATATCACAGATGGAATTTTTCGAGAATTTTTGCATTGATGTAACGTAATTTCGAATTCATTTCCGATTAGGTCTCCAGGACTCAAATTTTTATCACACATACCAACAAACTTAAGATTCAGTCCTGGAATTTCTATCTCTTGATTATCAGTTTTGATATTGTTGCTGATAGTAATATATTGCTCAGTGACAGCAAATTTATCTTTCAAACCAGCATAACCAATTTTTGATTCCTGTATATTCATTTTTCTAGCAATGATTCTGACTGCCTCATGAGTGGTAAGGTTCCTCTTTCTTAGAATATACAGTCTATACTTGCCCTTAACAAAGAATTTTTTGAAAAACACTTTATGGATTATCTCACGAACAACGAAATCTTCTGGAGAAAGTATTTTTCCCATCATATATTCTTTACGATGTCTTCTTAATGCAAAAGCGGAAGGCTGCCTGTTATTTTATTAATTTTTTCATCATAGTCAGGCCCAATACCAATACATGTAACTGTACCACTTGGAACTTCTGTCAGCCCGGCATCACTTATTACAGTATGACTAATCCCGAATTTCTTGCATTTTTCATGAAGCATCCATATATCGTCAACACCATTCACAACAAGAACCACCTTTTTACTGCCGGTCGAACTCCATTTACTTACTATATTATTGTCAGTGTTGCCTAAGGAACTAACAGATGCATGTGCAACCTGAACAGCTAGCTTGCCCTTAGAAAGTTTGAGATCTTTCCTTACAACAATAACTTGTTTTAACGGTTTCATTTGATCAACTGCCTAGAATAATTAGATCTATCCAAATAAATGCCTATCTTTCCCTATGACCCTGGATAAACTCCTCAACCATCTGCTTAGCAACATGATCAGGAAACTGTTGTGGCGGATGCTTGCAGAAATAAGCGCTTGGTGAAATTAGTACACCACCAATATTGCGATCCATTGCAAGTTTGCAACATCGTATTGCATCTATCACAACACCTGAACTATTTGCTTTGTCTTCAACATCCAATCTTACTTCCATATTAAATGGAACATCACCGAAAAGCCGGCCTTCAAGTCGTATAAACCCTAATTTTCTACTTTTTAGCCACGGAACATAATCACTAGGTCCTACATGTATTGATTCATCCGGCAGCCTTTTCATGAATTGACTTTGCACAGCCTCAGTCTTAGATTTTTTCTTACTGCTTAACCTAGAGCGCTCCAACATGTTAAAGAAGTCTGAATTTCCCCCACAATTTAGCTGATAAGTTCTATCAATCGTAGCACCCCTATCCTCACATAATTTTGTCAGTACGCGATGTACTATAGTAGAACCTAATTGTGCTTTCGAGTCATCACCTATCATTGGTATCCCCTCGTTTTCAAACTCTTTTTGCCATTCAGGGTCACTACAAATAAATTCAGGAATTGCATTAACAAATCCACATCCTGCTTTCAGTGCTTCACCAGCATAAAATCTAGTTGCCTCCTTGCTACCAACAGGAAGAAAATTAATTAGAACATCCACACCTGCTTGTTGAAGTTCTTTGGCAACATTTACAGGTGACGTATTATCCATCTTTACAATTTTACCCATATACTCACCTATTCCATCAAGAACAGGACCCTTCAAAACCTCAACACCAAACTCCGGAACATCTGATATCTTAACTGTATTATTGGGTTCTGCAAATATTGCATGGCTTAAATCTTTACCTACTTTACGACTGTCAACATCAAAAGCAACTACAGGCTTTATATGAGTTATTTTGTAGCCTGCTATATCAGGTCTCATCAATCCTGATATATTATTTCCATTTTGTTCATTATAGTAGAATAATCCTTGTAGTAAGTTAGAAGCACAGTTTCCAGCACCTATAATACCAATTTTTATGTCCATATATATTATTCACAACTCACAAATTTTACACTAGTAAAATTTTACTATTGTAAAAGAAATATTTAAAGCTTATAGTAATTTAGATTAATGGGCTTGCCTCTAGAGCGACTCAAAGAAAAGGTTCAGCGTGAAAATCTTTGGATATTTGTTCTTTCGATTTTAAGCAAGAATGATAGACGTGGTTACGAAATACGACTCCTTGTAAAAAATCAGTTCGGATTCCTTTCTGGAAATGTGACAGCCTACAAAGTTCTATACACCCTTAAAAATCAAGGGTATGTAAAAAATCAGGGGAAAATTTATTCTATTACAGAAAAAGGCAGGCAAGAAATCAAATTGGCAAAGGCTTTCTTAAATGAGATAGAGAAATCAATATAATGATCCCTGACTTGCTGGCTCTTACCACTATATATGGTTATCCTGTTGTAGTACTTGTTGGATTCTTGAGCAGCTTTACACTTTTTATACCATCACCTGCATTTGCACTTATCCCTGTGCTAGGTGCTACACTCAATCCTCTGTTGGTTGGTGTACTTGCTGGAATCGGTTCTGCTTTAGGTGAGCTAATATCGTATGGCTTAGGTCGTGGTATTAACAAAATTGCAAAGAAGCAGAAAGAAAAACTTTCTGGTATAAAAAAACTTTTTCAAAAGTATAAACCAGAAGTTATTTTATTTGTTTTCGCTGCAACACCACTACCATTTGATTTGGTAGGTATATTCTGCGGTAGTATAGGATTTCCAGCAAAGAAGTTTTTCATTCCCACACTTATAGGTAAAATTGTGAAGTATCTCATACTAGCATATGCTGGATTCTATGGTATTCAGCTAATTCAATACTTTATCGATTGATTGTCTATTCTGACAGTTATAATTTGATCGATTGATTGATATTTCGCCTAATCTTATAATATAAAACTTTTGCTGTATTTGTATTATTAGCAGGTAAAATAACCTTACCTTTTTTTATGTTATGCAATATTTCTTCAACTGTACTTCCATCAATATTACAAGCGTATCGCCCAACATAATTCAAACTATGAGCATCGCTTCCACTTGTAATAGGCTTGTGAACAGACTTTGCAAGTTCAAGAGCTTTCCTATTGCTTTTTGGGAAAGTCATTCCATTTATACCTTCGATAGCATCAAAATTTTTTAGTATTTTTGGATCCTTAACCCCAATTCGTTTGAATTCACCAAATGGGTGGGCAGCTATTGCAATTCCACCAAGCATATGAATATCATCTACTGTATCTACTGCGCTTTGGTCACGTTCCACGGTTTCTTCCACACCAAGTGCAATAATATGACCATCTGCTGAGGTTATTTCAAGACCAGGAATAATCAATAATTTGCTTTTGATGCTTTTGATCTTTTTAGCAGCTTCATATCCGCCTATGGTATTATGATCTGTTACTGCTATTGCTCCAAGAATGTGTTCAGCTCTTTCAATTATCTGCTTCACACTTGGAATGCCGTCTGTCAAATTACTATGACAGTGTAGTTCACATAGCATACCATAAATACATCAAAATAGATATAAATCTTGCAAATTAAGGTATTATAAATGCTGCTAGAAATACTTGTAGAATCAATATGGCTTAGTTAGGTTATCAAAAATGCTGCTAGAAATACTTGTAGAATCAATATGGTTTATTTTACCTGCTTATGCTGCAAACGGACTTGTTCCAATTTTCAAAGGGAAGCACCCAATTGATTTCGGCAAAAACTTTTTTGATAAAAAACCTTTTTTAGGCCAAGGAAAGACATGGGAAGGTCTTCTAATCGGAGGCTTCTTTGG
>CAYMYT010000018.1:0-4846 GCA_964394755.1 uncultured archaeon | reverse complement strand
TTTGGTATCCTTATCGCAGGGGTACAGATGGTGTTTTACCCATATCTACCATGGCATATCTCTGCTATACCACTTAATATTACGCCAATGTCGCTTCAACTAGGCTTTCTATTAGGTGTTGGAGCTATGATAGGGGATATAGTAGGCAGCTTTTTCAAGCGTAGGATTGGTCTTAAAAGAGGTGAAAATGCACCATTTCTTGATCAAACTGATTTTCTTTTTGGTGCAGTTGCTTTCGCATTACTCATGGCAAACGTAAAGTTTTCGTGGGTAGTTTTATTACTTGTACTTACACCAATACTTCATATTAGTGCAAATCGTGTAGCTTATGTTTTTAAAATAAAGAAAGAACCATGGTAGCGTAGCGTAGCGGAGTGATAATGGTAATTCAACCCACTCTTTTCCACACACCATGATTTTCGTAAAATTTTTTCCTATTAATGAAATAAGCAAAATAATGCTTAGAATAATACGTTATAAAACGAGAACATCCCCATTCACGCAGTCTGCGTGCTGATGTTACAACATAAGTCTTTCTTGAGAATCGAAATTTGCCGTAATTGCTGGCGCGCATAGCTATCTGGTGATCTTCCATTACACTAAGTTTTTCATTAAAACCTCCTATTTTATGAAAAACTTTTTTTCTTACCGCAATTATCATTCCAGGCGCATGCGGCTTTGTATACATCGAGAACTGTACCATTATGTTGGATATTTTGTATAGTAGCTTATCTGTCCAATGTGATGAATCAGTGTAGCTTAAACAGGTCCAGCCTACTGTATTTTTATCAGAAAAATCTTTTTTAATGACTTGTATAGTATTAGATAAAGGAATGGTATCAGCATCAAGAAATACCAATATGTCACCCTTTGCAATGTTGGCACCAGCGTTTCTTCCAAAACTTGCAGAACCGGCCTTTGCATAAACTATTTTAGCCTTATACTTTCGGGCTATTTTTACAGTATTATCTTTAGAATGAGAGTCAGCAACAATTACTTCATATGGCTTTTGTTTAATTACGTTTTCCAGAGTAACAGCTATACAGCTTTCCTCATTCAATGTCGGTATAATAACAGATACTTTCATATGATGCTCCTGCTGGGATTCGAACCCAGGTCAAAAGGTTTCTGCTATGTGTTTATTCAGATAGATCCGCAACCTCTCATTCTTAATAGGAAGATATCCTCTACCTCTATCCAAGCTAAACTACAGGAGCTCTACAATTTATCGAATCTTCCTTATATTTTTATAGGAAGATACGATCTCCTCAGAAAGCTTCACTTTCTGGGATCTCGAAGAACCTTTGGTTCTTCGCAGATTGAACACACCATGGATGTGTTCCAGATAAACTTCATAATGAAACAATTAAAGTCGTCCAATACAGAATCCAGATATGATTTTATTGGACTCCTACTAGCTAACCAAACAACATATTCTGAATATTTTCTTGGTTAGCTATAAATAACGGTAAAATGGTCTATTTTCTACGATTTTTTTAATATAAAAAGATATGCAACAAATTCTCTGAATGATATGTAGTACATGCCACGATAATCTTCTGGCAGAAGACAATTTTACACGATTTGACTGTCCTGCTTGTTCAAAAGAAGAGATTATCAGGTGCGAAAAGTGCAGACGTAAAAGTATAATTTATACATGCAGCAGCTGCGACTTTGAGGGACCTTAGTTATGACAGTTGCTTTAACTTTTCAGGTAATGCCATCTTCTGTACAGGAGGATCTTGAGAAAATAAAAACAGAAATAAGAAAAATTCAAGATGAAGCTAATGGTATAAAAGTAGTGGAGATAAGGGAACAACCTATTGCATTCGGCATTATTGCTTTGATTGTACTGATTACTGTGCGTGATGCAAGCAATGATATTGAACAGAAAATTTCTGCTATAAAAGGAGTTGAAAACGTCGAAGCACAAGGTGCAACTATTGTTTAGTTTTAGGGTTTAAGATTTAGGAATTTCAACTTGTGAAAGATTGTATATATACTGTTTTAGTCTGAGTAATTCTTTCTTGATGTGATCCATATCGTCATTCTTGTATTCATCAAATTTTGCAAGAGATACATCTATCTCATTCTGGAATTTCAGAATAAGTGCAGTTCGCAGACCTACCAGTATATCACCTGCAAGACTTACATATAGATTTCTATCACCTACATTCTTTGTCTTTTTAATAACACCCATCAGATCAAGCATATCAAGAGATATAGATATAGAACTTATTGAGTATTTTGTGCTTGTAGAAAGTTCCTGTAAAGAAACAGGTTTGCCTTTAATCAGTAGGGTTGCTACTATGCGTCCATGAACCTCATTGTATCCAAGAAAACGTGCAACACCTGAAAATGTATTATAGATCTTTTCCTCAATGCCAGATGATTGTTCCATATGATAATTATACACGACAATTTTAATAAGATCCTTTTTTCCAAGAAAGGCTCTTGATCATCTTCCAAAGAACATGTAAAATAATATCACAAAGCCTTCTGTTTTTTGGGACATGTCAGGTCTTCCATATATGTTTATGGGAAGACATGATCCCGAACATGCCTTATCATGTTCAAGACAGAGACCTTTTTTAATCTGGTCTTCCTAATATTTGTCAGGAAGACAAGATCTCGAATACGCAAAAGCGTATTCGCAGATAAAAAATGGATCTGCTTTATAGTACGCTTGCAACAAAAGCTAGTCCAGCAATCACATAGGTAATCTGAAGACTACGATAATTCTCCTCTATTTTTATTTTGTGCTTCTTTAGAATGATTCCACCCATTGCCAATGAAAGCAATGCTAGATTATTTAGGTATCCTGATGCCCACAAAGCAAAGAGTAGTAGTCCAGCAAGGCCAACCAGAGCTGTTGAAACCTTTATTGTAAAATTTCTTCCAGCTACAGCAGTCATTGTCTTTATTCCAGCACTTTTATCTGTGTCTATATCCCTAACTGCAAGTAAAAGATGACCACTTGTCACAATTAGTGCTGTAATCGAACTAAGTGCTATTGCATATATGTCAATAGGTGTGCCTTGCATAAGATAGCCCAAGTAAAATGGGAGAATACCGTAGCCAATACTATTCCATATCGTGTCTAGGTAAGTCCTTTTTTTTATACGCAGTGGCGGTGCAGAATAAGCCCAGACCCAGAATATGCCTATAAGCACAATCATAAATTGATTTATTCCCAGTATTATCGCTATTAATATAGATGCAATACTCAAACCTATACCCAGTGAAAGTGCAAAATTTCTTGATATAAGGCCTGCTGCAACAGGAAATCTATTTTGTTTAGACAATTTATCACTATCAAAATCAAAATAATGATTCACAACTATAGAAGCAGAGCATAACAGTATAGATATGATTGCGCCTATTATCCACCCACTAATTATAAAGTTACCAGCTGCAAGCCACCCTATAGTGAATATAGCCAAAATTACAGGCCACAAATTTGGTCGGAGAAAATGATTTAGATCATTTTTTGAAATCATATACATCTATATTATAATCTAGAACATTAAGATACCCATTTATTCAGGCTTTGGTCCTTTTTATCGTATAATTTTTTAAGAGCGTTGTCAATACGTTCCTCACCAAAATCATGTTCATCACACAATATCTTTTTTATAGTATCTTTGTCAGGCTCTCCAAATTTTATATTGTATTCCTGTGAAGGGGGATGCTCAAAGAAGTCGTATATTTCTTCAAAGGATATATCAAACTCCCATGCAATATTATCCATTATTTGTTCAGGAATTTTTCCTCTAACAAGATCAAGGGCCTTCTTTGGACCATAACCGTGAATACCACCTGGATTATAATCGGTTCCGACTAGAATGCCAAGCATGATAAGCTGGCTCCTGTTTATTGATAGTGCATTAAGAGCATCTTCCAGAAGAATCAATTCAGGCTTTACTTCGACCCAACCAGCACGAATCTTTCTTTTACCTGTTATATTTAGGTTTCTAATTAATCTTGGTGCTCCAAACAATAATGGATCAAAATCTTGGGTTGCAACAGCCCATACATCATTATTTTGGCACATTATAGAGCAGAAGGCTTCACCCTCGCTTGGTGCTTGTATAGCAGGGACACCCATTGCAGTAAGGAGATCTTTACTTTCTTGAATTGTATCAGCTGTCAGTTCAACAGCACGCTGTGCATATTTTTTAGCTGTCTCCAGATCATTTCTTTCTAGGGCAGCTTTCCACTCTTTCATTGCCTCCTGCCTCACATTCCTGCGCGCTTCTACAACAGCCTTCTTGAAATCTGGTGAAGGACCATCAAAAACGTAGACAGGTCTGACACCAACTTCGAGCAGCTTCATTGTCCTATAGAATAAGCCTGATAAATGTGATGTAACCCTACCCTTACTATCAGATAAGGGCTTTCCATCATATTGTCTTATACTAGAAAGAAACTGGTAAAGCCAATTATACGCGTCTATGGCAATCTTTCTACCTTGCAATTCTTCTAGTCGGATTTCCTTAGACTGAACAAGACCAGATAGTTGTACACCCATCTTATTATATTTATAATGGGAAAAGGCTAAATAATTATCTTAATAACGTCCAAAATTACCGCCTCATTATATTAATTAAAACGACAGTATCCCATAAAACGTCAGCAGCGCCTTGGTAATCAGGATCTGATTTTCCTCTGATAACATCATCATAGCAATCATTTCTCGAACTTCGACCTAGAATCTTATCACATATAGAAGCATCTTTTTTCACTACAGCAACATCTTTATAGCAGCTGTTTGCATGATATCGATTCTTAATATTATTGTCACATATAGAAACATCTTTTTCCGCTACAGCAACATCTTTATAGC